>JAAZKM010000212.1 GCA_012799835.1 Candidatus Methanofastidiosia archaeon | reverse complement strand
GAATAGATGTTTCTTCCTCATATGAAAGATTTGGGCTAGAAAGAAATCCATTCACAGATCTATCATCTGAGGCTATAAGGGATATCGAAAAAATTCATGTTTCTCAGGAAATTGATTCTCGTATTGCAGATATTCTTTCAGATGTTATTGGAGAAAATTCAGGAATAGCTCTTTCACTTGTCGGATCATTAGGCTCTGGCAAAACACAGAGACTCAAAGGAGTGCACAAACTTATCCAGGAATCTGGAGGAATGTCAATCTATCAAAAGATTGATTCTAACGATATTATTAAAACAACTCTTGAAATTTTTTCATATTTTTCTGAATTTGAAGATGAAGAAGATACAGGAATTTCACAAGAATCTGAACTTGAAGGGGAAACATACACACCCACTTATCAGGAAGAGAATCTATCATTTTTCCAAAAAATTAAAAGACTCTTTTCAGGAGAGAGGAAATTTGTTCCTATTGAAGAAGAATCTGACGATTCAGAGTTAACTAGGGCAAACTATAATTCCCAAGATATTGGAAATCAGCTTATCGATTATTTGGGGGAATATAAGAGATCTGCACTCATTCTTGACGAAATGGAAAATTTATTGACAGCCTCTAACACAGATCTAATTCTTTTCTTTGAATTTTTAAGGGAATTTATTAGTAATATGCCAGACTCGTGTGTCTTTATAATGGCATGCACCAATAACGCATATGACAAGATAAAAGAGATAAGTCCTGCTTTTGTAGCAAGGCTGCACAATGAGCTATATTCTGAACCTCTTTCTGATGAAAGGGCGATAAAACTAGTTCAAAAGAGAATTGAATACCATAGAAGAAAGTCCATAGTAAGCCCTCTTTACCCGTTTGAGGAGAGTGCAATAATTCTAGCAAACAGTATGTCAAAAGGAAATCCCAGAGAATTGTTAAAGCTATTACACACAACATTGTTTACAGCCACTAGAGATAATTTTGTCGAGTTTATAGATGACAGGTACCTTGCGAAAGTTTTGACTGGTCCATCTTCAGTTGAGGAATATATTAGGAGAGTTCCTTCGGATTTGAGGGAGGATGTAAGGATAATAATTGAAAAGTATGGTGGGGGGCCAGTTACATACATCCAACTTGCAAAAGACACACAAGAGTCAGTGACAAAACAATATACAAAACTTGAAGAGCTTGTTGCAATGGGCATTTTGACAAGTTCAAAGGGAAAATACCAGATAAATAGCTCCGTGATACAGATGGTGAGGGCATCTATCAGAAAAGAATTTGACAAAACTAAAGATGCTAAAAAAGAAACAAAAAAATAATTATTGTTTCTTTAAAAGTTCTATGAGGTCACTTCCGTTTACTAAACCAAATCTACCTTTCTTTGCTTCTTTTTCACTGTAACATAAAGTGCTATCTTTCTTGATTGTTTTCGAATATACTGCAAATGGTACTGGGTCTGATACGTGTGTTTTTAATTTTACGGGTGTTGGGTGGTCAGCCACTATACTTATGCTGTAATCAAAGCCCTTTTCTTCAACTTTGTTTAGTATCCTTCCAACAACTCTTTTATCCAAATCCTCAATTGCTTTGATCTTCATTTCAAGATTTCCAGAGTGGCCCGCTTCATCAGGAGCTTCAACGTGAATGTAGATAAAGTCAATTTCCTCTAAAGCTTTTATCGCATAGTCTGCCTTTCCTTCGTAGTTTGTATCAATAAATCCTGTTGCACCTGGAACGTTTATGACTTTCATCTTGGCGCCGTATCCAATGCCTTTTATAAGATCAACTGCTGATATTACTCCACCTTTCATGCCGAACTTCTGGGAAAATGGTTCCATGGGTACCTTCTTTCCCTGGCCCCAAAGCCATATCATATTACCGGGATTTTTACCCTCAGAGATTCTTTTTTTGTTCACAGGGTGACCCATCAATATCTTCTTTGAGTCAAGCATCATTTTGTTTAGCATATCTGAATTTTTACCTTTGATTAAGTTGTCAGATACCTTTTGACCGACTACATCGTGAGGAGGTGTGCAGGAAAAACTGTTCTCTCCATTGTAAACAAAAAGGTGCCTGTAACTTACACCAGGATAAAATTTGCCTATGTCAAATGATTCGGAAACTTTTTTTATAAGCTGTGTTGATTCAGCTGTTGTAATGTGGCCTGAGGAGTAGTCTTTTATTATGCCATTTTCTTCAGTTATGATGTTGCATCTAAAAGCTATATCGCCTTCAACAAGCTCAACCCCAATGCTATATGCTTCAAGAGGTCCTCTGCCGGTGTAGTACTGTTTGGGATCATAGCCTAAAATCGAAAGATTTGCAACGTCAGACCCTGCTTCAAAGCCATTGGGAACGGTCTTTAACTCCCCCATGGCCCCTTCTTTTGCAATCATATCTATATTCGGAATATCAGAAAGCTCAAGAACTGTTTTGTTCCCTTTATCTTCTAAAGGGTAGTCAGCCATTCCATCCCCGCATACCACTATGTATTTCATGTCACAGATTGAATATATATTGTTTAAAAGGTTTTAGAGAGTTCGAAGATAAGCTTTGAAAAAAATCGGTAATAAAGAGAATATCTTGGGGTCTTTAGTCAATGATATGATAGTTTTATAGTGTTCATCAAAACTCCCCGATTTATTGAGAATATGTTTTTTTGATTTGATGAAATCAAAAACTGCCCTAAGTTCATCATCACTTAGTTTTTCATAAATTTTTCTTAGTAGTAATCCTCTTGATATCTCCTTATCGATTAATTGTTTACACAGCTGGGGGTAGCTACTGTATCTGCCTGAAATTATTGAGTTGGCAAGGGCTTCAGCAGCCAGTGCACCGTAATATACACCACCTCCAGACAGAGGCTTAACTTGACATGCTGCATCCCCCAATAGAAATACCCTATCCCTATAATTAATCCCCTTCCCGATAGGTATAACTCCTGATTGAATCTCAATTGGGGCGTTTTTGATTCCCCTTTCTTCTAAGAACCTGTAAAGTGACTCCTTAGGGCTATCCGATATAGTCCCGATTCTAAATATTCCATCCCCTTCGGGAACAATCCATGTGAAAAAAGGCCTTTGTATGTGGACTTCAACTAAGTTATTGGAATCAAGATCGGCTTTTATCCTGACTTGATACCCCTTGTAATGCTTCATGTTATAGTCAAATTCTTGGGATCTGACCCTTGAAGAAGGCCCGTCAGAGCCAATGAGCAAATCTGTGTTAAATTTTCGCTTATTTGTTTTTATGGATATAATTCCATTTTTTCTTTCAAACGATTGGAATCTCTCTTCAAGAGAGATTTCAAGCCCGTTTGAGAGGGATTGATCGAACATAGCCCTATCAACAACAAAGGATACGCCTTTTCTTTTTAGTTCAAATGAATTGGTGCCAAGAAATATTTTTGCACCGTCAATTCTATTTTTGATTGATTCTTCAAAGTCAAATTGTTTGAAATGATCAAAAAAATCTTTTCCTATTAATCCTGAACATGAAACAGGTTTTCCAATAGTCTTGTGCTCCTCAATTATATTAATTTTGTATCCTGCCCTATCTAGTAACTTAGAAGCTATAAGTCCTGCAGGCCCTGCGCCTATTACAGCTATATCCACATAATTGATTTAATTTACTTCTTTATAAATAATAACTAATTTATGTGAAAAGGAAGGTAATTAGTTAAACTTTCACCCATTTTTCTTTGGTCATCTTAGAAACGTCAGGATTTTTTACTTTAGCAGAAAAGTAGTAACTTGTCGGACAAACACTACATGCTTCACAAACTGCATTTCCAGACTCCACTCTCTTAACTTCAGTTACTTCTATTTTGTGGACATTGCTGTAGTAAGCAATTATAAGTTCGCTCTCAGTAGGTTCTTTAAAAAATTGTATATTGCCTTCAGCATACCAAATTGCCCAAGGGGTTTCTTCGCACTGCATAGGCTGAAACTTCATTGTTACTAGGGCGTTGTTTGCGCATCCTAAAAAGAATAGCGACAGAACTATAAATGAAGAAATTAAGAATTTTTTCATATATGTCATCAGAGTATCAAGCATTTATTGGATATTTAAATTATTCGGATTTGAAAAATAGGATATAAGAATCAACTATTCTTTTGAATATCGCTGTACCCAGAAAGACAGTTATTAATGAAAATGTGATCAAGTCATTAGAAACTATTAGCCGATTTGGTATTGGGGAGTTATTTTTTGTTCACTTAAATTTATAAATTGAGTATCATAGTGTAGGGAGGTGATGAAATGAAAAGACTAATCATAACTCTATTATTAATTGCATTACTGGCTCCAAGCGTCAATGCAGCAAAGAGTGTAGACGATCAAAAGATTATTACCATTGATGATGACATCCATGATGACTTTTTTGTTTCTGGGGACCAGATCACGATAAACGGTGATATCAATGGAGACTTATTTGCTGCAGGAGGGGAAATTGTAGTAAACGGTAATGTCATGGGCGATGCATATATCGTTGGGGGAAATGTTACAGTAAATGGCAAGATTATGGGCGGACTCATACTAGGTGCGGGTAAGGCTGCTGTTTCTGGAAAGACTGGGAAGATACTTGCAGGTTGTAGGGATCTTGCAGTTAAGGGAAATACTGAAAAAATAATCGCTTTTGCTGGAAATGTGAAAATATTCCCTTCTTCTGTAGTTGATGGATATGCACATATTGTTGCTGGGGAGTTTGAAAATCAGGGAACGATAAAAGGTGAACTAAAGCTATCTACAGAGCAGTTAATCGAAAAGGGTAGTGTGGGATCATTTGACTACACACAAAGAACTGCTAGACAGGGCATATCACAAGGGATCAGATCCTTTATCACCATAATTTCAATATTGGCGTCAATAGGGATGTTTGTTTTGGGGGTCTTGTTAGTTCATTTATTTCCAAAGCTATTCTCTGCCGTTGAAAATGAAATGGGAAAAGATACAATTGTGAAAACAATAGTTGGATTCCTATTGGCCATCTTGGCGGTGATTGTCACAGTCATACTTGCATTGACATTAATCGGCTTGCCTATCGCAGTAATATTTGGAATGGTAACGCTAATAGCTCTTATGACTTCAGGGCTGTTTGTTTCCCACTACATAGGAAAAATTGTGACCAAGAGATTAAACATTAACACAAGCGATATCGGTATCTTCATTATTGGCTTTGTAATATTAGTAGTTCTAAAGCTGGTACCTGTCCTTGGATTCTTTGTTAATCTTGTTACCGGAAGCCTTGGATTTGGAGCAATTTGTTATACAATAAAAAACAAATGGAATTTAATGACAGCAAAAAATTAATTTTTTTATTTTATTTTTAATGACAAACATTTATAAACTTCATATCGGCCCTTCATCTAATGATTAATCCAAATAACACCAGAATGGTTCCTGGATGGAAGTTTGCCCCTGTTCCCATATGTTTTGGCGGTGATCTAAGGGCAATCACATTTTGTTGCCATCCTGGATATCCTTTGACATTTTCCTTCAAATGCGGCCTTCCAAAAGCCTTGGAAGAGCTTGGTATAACTAAAGAGGAGTACATCGAAATAAAGGATAAGTTCTCAAAAGAACATGACTGGGACAGTGAACTTACCTGTTTCAAATCACTTTCTTATTGCTGCATGAGAAGAGGTGGATGTATAGGGGGGAGAGACTTAGCCCTATCATCTAAGTACAAAGATGAAGAAGCATATGAAAAATATTTCGCATTGAAGAGAAAGCTCTGCGTTGAGATATTAAAAAAAGCTAGAAATAAAGAAAAAGTTAAAGAGCTTTTAGAATATGAGCTTTCTAGACCAGAGCCTTTAGTCGAATAATGTTATTTTTTATACGATCATTTTTATTGAATATCGCAGAACCAGCAACTAAAATGTCAGCACCAGCATTTTTGATTTTCTTTATGTTTTTTTCAGTAACACCGCCATCTACTAAAATCTCAATGTCATGCCCTCTCACTAATTTCTTTGCTTCTTTGATCTTTGGCAGCATTGTCTCAATGAAGCTCTGGCCTCCAAATCCGGGATTTACAGTCATTAAAATAAGTAAATCCATTGAGTCCAAAAGATGAGTTATGGTGTTTAATGGTGTTGAAGGATTCAAGGCCAGACCGGATTTCACGTTAAGCTCTCTGATTTTATTCAACAATCTGTGAGGGTGGTAGAATGCTTCCACATGAAATGAAATGTAATCAAGAGAAATATCCCTGTTTTCATTATCAAGCGCCTTGACAAAGCTCTCAACGTAGTCTGAGGGATTTTCTACCATCAGGTGCACGTCTATCGGGAGGGTAGTTATTTTTGAAACGGCCTCAACAACTAAAGGACCGATTGTTATATTGGGAACAAAGTGGCCATCCATTACATCTACATGGATTATGTCAGCACCGGCATTTTCTGCCTCCATGATGTCATCTCCAAGTCTAGAGAAGTCGGCAGAAAGGATGGAAGGTGCAAGTTTAGCCATGAATTAAATCTCCTTGTGCTCTACTTTTTTCCAGTCTGACATGAACTTTTCAATCCCTATGTCTGTTAGTGGATGTTTAATGGTCTTCATCAAAACATCATATGGAACTGTTGCTATATCAGCGCCAACTAGAGCTGCCTGTAATACGTGAATTGGGTGCCTTATGCTTGCAATTATAACTTCAGTTTCAAAGAAATAGTTTCTGTAAATCTGTTGGATCTCTGCAACAAGATTCATCCCATCAGTTGAAATGTCATCAAGCCGTCCTACAAATGGTGAGACATAAGAAGCCCCTACCTTGGCGGCAAGCAAAGCTTGAGTTGCAGAGAAAACAAGGGTGACATTTGTTTTAACGCCTTGCTCAGATAATGACTTCACAGCCTTCAAGCCATCTTTTGTCATTGGAACTTTTACTACTACGTTCTTATGAATATCAGATAGTTTTAGCGCTTCATCAACCATACCTCTGTAATCAGAAGAAGTGACTTCAGCTGAAATCGGTCCATCCACAATTTTACAAATCTCCAAAATTATATCTTTGAAAGGTTTTTTTTCCTTAGAGATCAGCGATGGATTAGTTGTTACCCCTTCTATTAAACCAAGGCTTGCTGCATCTCTAATGTGCTCAATATTTGCTGTATCTAAAAAAAATTTCATATATTCCCCTCATATAATTATTATAATTATCTTTTCATTGCTATAGCATTTTTTGATAATTTGCAAATTTCGTCTGAAGTCAAATTATATATCTGCATTAGAAGCTCATAATCGCCGCTCTGTGCAAACGTGTCTTTTATGCCACATCTTAATATTGGAACTGGGTATTCTTCAGAAAGAATTGATGAAACAAGTGCTCCCATGCCAATGTAGATATTATGCTCTTCTGCTGTTACAACACATCCTGTTTTCTTAGCAGATTTAATGATACCTTGTCTGTCAATTGGTTTTAGTGTGCTAAGATTAATTACCTCTGCAGAAATGCCCTCCTTTTTTAGCATTTGTGCAGCCTCAAGTGATTTTGAAACCATAATGCCTGATGAGATTAGTGTGATATCCCCTCCATCCACCAATGTTGAAGCTTTGCCTATTTTTATTTCATCTTCACTGTTAAAGACATTCGGAACTTTGCTTCTGCCAAGTCTCACATACGTTGGGCCTTTCTCTTGGGATACTTCTCGTATAGTCTTCTTAGTTTCAAATGTATCGGCAGGAACAATCACCTTCATATTCGGAAGTGCACACATGAGCGAAATATCCTCAATCATCTGATGGGATACCCCGTCCTCTCCTACCGTGATTCCTGCATGAGTTGCAACAATTTTGACATTCATTTTTGAGTATGCGATAGATTGCCTTATTTGGTCATAAACTCTACCAACGGCAAACATAGCAAATGATGAAGCAAAAACTGTCTTTCCCGTAGTTGAAAGACCTGCAGCAATCCCTATCATGTTTTGTTCGGCTATGCCAACATTAAAGAATCTGTCAGGGAACTTCTTTCCAAATGAAGATGTTTTTGTTGAAGAGGAAAGATCCGCATCAAGGACCACAATGTCCTTTCTTGTCTCCCCAAGCTCTGAAAGTATTTCTCCATAGGCATCCCTTGGAACTCCAAATCCCGTCATGAATTAGCCTCCAGCTCTTTCATAGCTATCCTATACTCCTCATCGTTTGGTGACTTACCGTGGAAGGATACGTTATTCTCCATGAATGATACTCCTTTTCCTTTGACTGTGTGCGCAATTATCATCTTGGGTTTGTCAGTTATTTTAAATCCTCTATTGATAGTTTGAATTATCTCTCTGATATTGTGCCCATCAATTTCATAAACTTGCCAGTTGAATGACTCAATCTTACTCTTTAGCGGCTCAAGGGGCATAACTTTCTCCGTTGGACCGTCAATCTGTAAGTTGTTTCTGTCAATTATTGCAGTGAGATTCCCAAGCTTAAAATTAGGTGCTGCCATCATAGCTTCCCATATTTGGCCCGATTGAAGTTCACCGTCACCCAATAATGCAAAAACTTTTGAACTGCTGCCATCAAGTCTTAAACCAAGTGCTATGCCTGTGGCAATGGATAGTCCTTGCCCCAACGATCCTGTTGAGATTTCAATACCGGGCGTCATTGTGCAAGGGTGCCCTTGTAAAAGGCATTTGGGTTTTCTCAAATTTTTTAGCTCACTGACATCAAAATACCCTGATTCTGCAAGAGCAGCGTATAATGACGGGCAAGCATGCCCCTTACTTAAAATGAATCTATCCCTGCCAGCCCAAAACGGATCTTTAGGATTGTGATTCATTATATGAAAATACAGGGCAGTAACAATATCTGCTGAAGAAAGGGATCCGCCTGGATGACCAGACTTTGCAGAATAAATCATTTCGATAATATCCTTCCTAATGGTGTTAGCTCTTTTTTTTAAATCATTGAGTATCGAATCGTTTAAAGTTTCTTTTGTATTCATCTTATCTGATTTGATTTAATTTTTCTCAATATAAATGATTTATGGTTACCATATATTATAAAATACACTAAACTTTTTATATATAGAAACAAAAAAATAATTATGGAAACTTGTGGCATTTGTAGAAGAAGGATTAGAGATAATCTTGAGATGTGCTACTGCAGTTACTGTAACATGACTTTTCACTTTACCTGTATTGAAGAGCAGCCTTGCCCAAATTGTGGCAGGGTCTTAAACGTAGCCCATGTCCGGCTGGGAAAACCCACTGAAATTTATAGAAAGGAGAAAGACAGGGATGTCTTTATTGAAGAGGTAAATACTGAACAGGGAAGTGAATCTCTGTCTCCAGTTGAAGAAAGTTTTGAAAAGCAAGGTGTTACTGAGAAGGATATCCCAGAAAGAATGAAGACTGAATTTTACTCTGAAGAATCATCCCAAATGAGAGATATGCAAAAATTCAGCGCACCCCCCATGGGGGCAGTTATTGAAAGGGGCAAGACTCTCAAGAGACGAGATGTGAAAAAAAGGATGGACATTTCAAGGAAAAAATTATTATTTATCATGCTAGTTGCAGCTCTTGTGATAATTAACATCATAGTGATTTTCTATGTTCTAAATGATGGAACAGTTCCACTCCTAAATATCAAATTTGGTGGAAAAGAGGCAGTTACAAAAACTTTCTTTAATTATTAAATTTTTAACCAAAAACGATAAAAGGATTCTACCATGTTTTGCTGTGGGGACTATATTGCTCAGAAATTTAAAAATAGAATTAGAAAACTCAATAAAAAGAGCTGTTAATTTAGATGACATTGTAGTAGTTTTTTCTAGACCCCCTGAATTTAAATTTGGCGATGTTGCAACTCCTCTTTGTTTTGAGCTTGGAAAAAAACTTAAGAAATCTCCAGTGCAGATTGCAAACGATGTTGTAAAAAATATCATCTTGCCAGAAGGAGTGGAGAAGGCAGAAGCTACTGGTGGTTATATCAACTTCTTTTTTGATAAAAAATACTTCTCCAAAAAGACCGTTGAAGAGGTAATCAAAAAGGATGTCTTTTACGGAAAAGGGGAGAATAAAAAAGAAAAAGTAATGGTTGAGTACTCCCAGCCCAACACCCATAAGTCTTTTCATATTGGCCACTTAAGGAATGTATGCCTTGGTGATGCATTAGCCAATATAATGGAATTTTCAGGCTATGATACTGTCAGGGCAAACTACATCGGGGATGTTGGGGCTCATGTTGCAAAGTGCCTATGGGCGTATATGAAGTTTTATGACGGAGTTATCCCAGAACAAAACAAAGGAGAGTTTTTAGGTAAGGTCTATTCTGAGGCCGATAAAAAGCTCCAGGAATCTGAAGAGTATCAGGAAGAGTATAAAGTTGTACTAAAGAATCTCTATGACGAAGACAAAAAAATAATGGAAATCTGGGAAATGACAAGAGAGTGGAGCCTTGAAGAGTTTAATAGAATCTATATGGAGCTAGGTATCAATTTTGATGTATTTCTGTATGAAAGTGAGGTAAAGGATGAAGGCATTAAGATAGCAAGAGAGCTTTTGGATAAAGGCATAGCGGATGTAAAAGACGGGGCAGTTTTAGTCGATCTAAAGGAATTTGACCTTGATGAGTTTGTAATACTTAGAAGTGACGGTACGGCACTTTATTCAACAAAAGACCTTGCGCTTGCTAAGAGAAAGTTTGAGGATTTCATGATAGACCTCTCTTTGTATGTTGTTGGAAGTGAGCAGAAGTTCTATTTCAAGCAGCTTTTCAAAACATTGGAAATTATGGGATTCAAACAG
>JAAZKM010000211.1 GCA_012799835.1 Candidatus Methanofastidiosia archaeon | reverse complement strand
CGCTTGATTTTTATATTAAATTCGTGTATTTGCTCGTCAAATTCGTTTGGATTTAAATATAAAAGCACTTGTCCCAGATATTCAGGAATATGGGATGCAAGTTCAAAGCCTTCAATTTCAAGAGATCTCAGAAGTTCAATTGCAATATCGTTTTTTTGCACAGCAGAAAGTTGCGGCATTATATCTAATAATGCACGGCCGGCATTTATCCTTACACTTTCATTTGAGCTTATTCTTATAAGATTGCAAAAATGCATGGCAGTGTAAAACACATCATTATTAGCGGTACATAAGCTCTCATTTAACATAAAGTCGATATGTATTTTTTTTGAAATCCAACTCGTGCTGCTCTTTAAATTTGTCAGATAAATTTCGGATAAATTGCTTATATCGTCTAAAAAGAATTTATTGAATGTTTCTGAATTATTTTCATAAAGCTTTAATTTGCACATAATTTTATATATTAAATATCTTTCTGACAGAGGAGCATTCTTTTGATAAAAGTCCTTTATTATTGCTGAAATTTTGTCTTTAAAATAATCGGACAATACATTCAGCAGACAGTCTATTGCATCCAATGATATCAAACGGATATCCATGTATTCGCTTTGTAATGAGTGTATAAGAATTGACGTAAGGATATCTGTATTTTCTTCAGTACAGTTATCCCAAGGCACAAACTTTATTGCCTGCAGCAGATGATGCTGTGTTATTAAATCGTAGCCGGATATTTCTTTAAAATATTTTATGATAATATCTCGGTAATCAGTTATATTTGCTTTATCAAGTTTATTGAATAAAGAGTCAACCATTGTCTTCAGACAATCACCAAGCCGATCCTTATGTAAGCCAGTAATTTTATAGTCCGGGCTGATGATGTTATTCAAATATTTTTCAAACAATTCATGACTCTTTGCGCTTGGGTCAGCGGCTAATGGATTTTCCGGGATTTTACCAATAAATTCTCCATCGAAGCTGCCTATAATAATACCCATCAATTTTGCCGACCTGTTACGGATGTCTTCTTCGGGGTGCACTAATAGGTCATAAAGGAAAAGCAAAATCGTGGTTTTTTGTTGTTGAGTAAAAAAGGTGGAGTATTCTTCGAAAATATTTAAAATGTTTTTTAAAGTATTAGAGTAAGGACTGTTTTTGGCGGCTTCAATCATGGAATTTAAAGTGTCAATATTTCTTAATCTAAACATAAGGTGGATATTATGCTCTAAAGCTTGATATTTAAGATTCTCAATAATTTCATTGCCATGCATGAGAGTGAAATAATTATTAAGTGGATTATTGCTGATATCCTTAGATGGCATATCCACCTGTATACCTAAATGTTTTAAGTAGCTTTCAAAATCTGCAAGCCGATTATGTGCTTTTTTAAAACGATTTATTAATGCCTCATCGGAGTTTCGCAAGCGACTGAGAAGATTATTATAAGAAACTTCAAGTGGCAGTATTTGAATTGGATTTTTATTATTTATTCTGAAATTCGAGTAAATAAGAATCAAAGATTCAAGCGGAAGGATTTCCGATTCCAAATCCCAGATAGAGTTATACATAGCAATGTGGCCTATTAAAGGAGCATTGCTGTTTTCAAACCATATTTTTGTATTAAAATGAATATTGGATTTTTCGTAGAGTGAATCCTTGCAGGCGATCTGTCCCAGATTATGTGCAACAGCTGCACCCGAAACATTTCCCAGATCAACAGGGATACCTGCTTTTAGAAGCTGACGGCCGATATTCAGAGCAAAATGATTTACTGCACAAGAATGGTCATAAACATTAAGCTTTGTAAGCTCTTGATATAAGTACATCATTTCGGGGACATGAAGATCATAAAATGACTTAATAAAATTTTTATATTCGATAGGGGTGTATAGATTATTGATTTCGCTGTCAGTTAAAAATTCAAGAT
>JAAZKM010000210.1 GCA_012799835.1 Candidatus Methanofastidiosia archaeon | reverse complement strand
TTGCAAACTCACTTACAATCCTATCTGAATTTT
Organism: Candidatus Methanofastidiosia archaeon; assembly: GCA_012799835.1. Classification (GTDB taxonomy): domain Archaea; phylum Methanobacteriota_B; class Thermococci; order Methanofastidiosales; family Methanofastidiosaceae; genus Methanofastidiosum. The sequence continues at coordinate 1,568 of JAAZKM010000210.1, read as the reverse complement.
TCATCAATAAAATGCTGTAGCAAAACAAACGGCCCTCATATATAACTGAAAAACCTCAAATTTTGATATGCTTTCCATAAAAAATTAAGCTTTCACAATAAAATACGAGAAATTTTCTCAATTTATTATTGAAAAGCTAATTCCCGTTGCTATAATGCAATTAGGGGTGATGAAAATGCTGTTACAATTTAACTTTGCTAATCACAAGTCTTTTAGAGAAGAGACTTCCTTGGACTTAACCGCTACAGGAATCAAAGAATACAACGATCATATTTTTGAAATTGGAGAAGAGAAGATACTACCAACAGCTGCCATTTATGGAGCTAATGCCGGTGGGAAGTCTAATGTCATGGATGCTTTCCATTACATGTACTATTATGTCGCTTCATCCTTTGGTTTTGATTTGGATGATAAATCGAATGATCGAGTAGGTTTTATTTCTCCTCCGGCCTTTTTATTTGATACCGAAAGTAAAGCTAAAGAGTCCAGCTATGAAGTTTATTTTATCGATCGTAAAATACTAAATGACAGAGAATATGTAACCACGTATAACTACGGCTTTACGGTAAATCAAATGGGAGTCCTCGAAGAGTGGCTAAATTCTAAAGCTAAGACTGCCAAAGAGTTCAGACAAGTATTTTATAGAAATGAAAATAAAGATCTTTTAGAGTTAGATGGAATTCCTCAGAAGCAAAGAGAAAATATAAAAATTTCTTTAAGAAGAGAAACTCTGGTTGTATCTTTAGGAGCAAAGTTAAAAGTAGAAAACCTAAAGCTGATATATGATTGGTTTTTGCAAAATGAAATCATTAACTTTGCTTCTTCGTGGGAGATCTTGATCAGGGGAAAGAGGTTGCCGGATGGCTTCTCTACCAATAAGAAGATTCAAAGAGACGTCGTTGACTTTTTATCCACGTTTGACACAGATATCATTGATTTCGAGGTACATCCGGGGATTAAAGACGAGGAGGGAAATGAAAGGTTCTCAGTCTATGCCATTCATAGGTCTGTTGACTCTGATGAGTTGATATCTATTCCTTTGGTTCTTGAGTCTGCCGGGACTTTGAAGATGTTGTCTCTTTACCAATCGGTTAAAGATGCATTGACGAATGGAAGTGTTTTATTTGTTGATGAATTGAATGCCAGACTTCATCCCACAATGGTTAGTAATATTATCCATACCTTCACCAACAAGGATTTAAATCCCAATGGTGCTCAACTAGTTTTTACCACCCATGATGCGATTCAATTGGATACAAATTCCTTGCGTCGGGATGAAATTTGGTTTGTGGAAAAAATAAATGGGCAATCACATCTTTATTCTTTAGCTGATTTTGTAGACGAAGACGGCAAAAAAATTAGAAAAGACGAGAATTACCAAAAGAATTATTTAGTTGGTAAGTATGGTGCGATTCCAAACTTGAAGCAAATTAGCGTCGTTTGAGAGGATCATATGCATTGAAAGATGATTGTGTGTACAAGCTGCAACAGCAATTAGAGGCCATGGAGAATGAAGATGCGAGCACAAGATAAGACCCCGAGCATGCAGAAGAACAACAATCGCTGGG
>JAAZKM010000209.1 GCA_012799835.1 Candidatus Methanofastidiosia archaeon | reverse complement strand
GATTCATACTAGTAAAATGCCCTTGGATAATGACGTAAATTTAGATGAATTAGCTAAACTAACTGATGATTATTCAGGAGCCGATATTGAAGCTATTTGTAGAGAGGCTGCAATGACAGCATTAAGAGAGGATATTAACTCAAAACTTGTAAGTAAAGAACATTTCATGAGTGCATTAAAGCATGTATCGCCAAGTTTACCTGAAGATGTCAGACGCGAATACGATAAGAGAAAATATGAAAAGCTTGGGCAAATATACGGATAACTAAATTTTTCTATTTATCAAAAATTCAGAAAATGCCTTTAAATATTGTTTTGCCTCACTTTCTTTTAATTCACTGTTTATATCTTCCCAAGACTCCAGAACTAGATTATTTGCCATTTCTCTTGATGATTCTATTGCACCTGTTTCTTTTATCATAGATATAGCTTCCATAATTAATTTTTTATCTTTTGTGTGAGCATTCAATATCTTTATCAGTTTGTCTTTCTTTGATTTTTCTAAAGCTAACAATGCATATATGACTGCAAGACTTCTTTTTCCTTCACTAATATCATTTCCATAAGATTTTCCAAAGGCTTCTCTTTCTCTATCGGTAGTAGTTAAATCTAACAAATCGTCTTGTATTTGAAATGCAATACCAATACTCTCCGCAAATTTTCCAAAGGTGGCTTCTATTTTTTCATCTTTTTCTGATAAGGCCACAGCCATTCTAGCAGCCATTCGTGATAAAGTTCCAGTTTTAAAAGCAGTCATTTGCAAATATTCCTCAACATTTGGTTCTTTTTCCAATATCCCTTTGTGCCAGGTTATATCTAAAGCTTGTCCATAATGAAGATTTCTCATTTCTTCTAAATAAATGGAATATACTCTATATAGAGTTTCAATTGATAATTTTTCTTTATGATCCTCGACAACTTGGAGGGGCAAAAAATACATTGCATTACCGCAATTAATTGCAGTGTCAACTCCATAAACTTTATGCAATGCAGGCTTTCCCCTTCTTAAGTCTGCATTATCTTCGATATCATCAATAATTATTGTACCATTATGCGCAATTTCAGGTATAACTAAAAAATCACTTATTTTGTCCATATTTGCGCCAAGAGATTCAGAAATTAAGAGAAAAAGAACAGGCCTCCATCTTTTTCCACCATAACTAAGAAAATCCCATAGAGGATCAGAAATACCGTAATTTAAAGCGCTGAAATCAATTGTATACCTTGATTTGGATTTAAAGTTATTTGCATCTATTTCTTTTGGGATATATTTTTCTATAGTCATTTCAATGAGATTTTTTCTTTCTTCAATAAACTTTATCACATCTATTTTACTCATAACTTAACTATCAAATCATCTTTTATATCTTTAATGTAGAAAAATATGCTATCGAATAAAGATATTTTTATATTTGAATTAACATATTCTATGTACAGAGGGGATTATTTGAAAGAGTTATTAAAAAAATTGTCGGAAGCTCCAGGCGTTTCAGGCCACGAAAATACAATTAAACAATTAATTAAAAACGAAATAAATGGACATGTTGATGAAATAAGAGAAGACTCTATGGGAAATTTAATTACAATTAAAAAAGGTACGGGAAAATTTAATGTAATGATTGCGGCACATATGGATGAAATAGGTTTCATGGTAAAACATATAGATGAGATGGGATTTATCTCATTTGAAACTATTGGTGGATTTGATCCAAGGAGCTTAGGATCTCAACGAGTTAAAATTCATTCAGCTGAAGGGGATTATATAGGCGTAATTGGAATTAAGCCACCCCATATAACCCCCCAAGAAGAGAAAGACAAATCACTAAAAGTTGAAGATTTAAGAATTGATATTGGAGTTAATACAAAAGAAGAAGTTGAGAAACTTGGAATTAAAATAGGGGATCCTATCACTAGAGATACTTCATTTATAACTTTGGGAAAAGATAATATTGTAAGTTGTAAATCATTTGACAATAGAGCAGGTTGCGCCATTTTAATAGAAATTTTAAAGAAAATTAAAAATCCAGACTTTACTTTATATGGAGTTTTTACTACACAAGAGGAAGTTGGACTAAGAGGCGCTAAAACAGCTTCTTATAGCCTTGATATAGACTTTGCCATAATTGTAGATTCAACAGTTGGAG
>JAAZKM010000208.1 GCA_012799835.1 Candidatus Methanofastidiosia archaeon | reverse complement strand
TCTAGTTTTACATCAATTTCTTCCATATATCTTATGAGTATAGCTTTGTTATAGCTTGCCAGCTTTACTTTAATGTCCCCAATTGAACCAATAAGTGGGGGGCACATCCAATGATTTCCATAATTCCCACATATATTCTCATAGCAATATTTCCGTATATTATCCTCTGGTAAGAGTAACAACGGGTCAAACTCTGTTAGATCTATTAGATTATGGCTAAGTGACAATTCCCTTAATTCATCAATATAGCTTCGCACAATGTTTAATTTTAGGCAAATCTTATAAAAGTAGAGTTTTTTCTCCGGTTATGATCACCTTCACAGTTAACGGTCATCCAAAAATCACTGCAGAGCACAAAAGTACTCTGGAATTTACAAAAGAGGAGCATATTAAGGGAAACGGTGACTGTATATTAGGTGTATCCTCTAATCACAATGTTAATGATCTTAATAAATTGAGTGGAAGGGTAATTTTTGTGATGAGTGTAGATGGAATAAAAGATTCTTTTGAGGCCACTATCCCAAAAAATCATAAATTAGCAGATAACAAAGAACTTGTGATAAGAACTTCCTCTTTTGTATCTGAAAGGACATATGCAATAGCATCTACTAAAGCCTCGATTAATATTGACAGAAAAATAGTTGAATCCTTAAAAAAAGGTAAAAAAATAAAAGTAACGGTCTATGAAAAATAAAAATCCACACAGTATATGTCTGTGTTAGGAGAATAACTCTTTACAGTTCTTTCAAAAATAAACTCTACCTTTTTATCATGTTTTTTTGAATTTTCGATTATTTTATCCATAACAAAATCAATATTTTCCGAAACTGAGTAAAAGTGAACTATTGAACTTGCATAAGTTGAAAATACATCTGGTAGAAAATCAAATGATGAATGTGGAAGATTCATGATTATCCTATCTGGATTTTCAATATCCTTAATTTCTTTTCTTGAATCTCCATGAATAGGGAATATGTTGTAAGTCTTATTTAATGCAACATTTCTCTTTAGATAGAATATAGCAGTTTCATTTATATCAATTGCATATATCTTCTTGGCCTCTGATTTTTTAGATATCATTAAAGAGAAAGGACCAACACCACAGAACATGTCTAAGACAATCTCATTTTTTTTGACTAGAGAGGATATTCTCTTTCGTTCTTCAGATAGTCTCGGTGAAAAGTACACTTTAGAAATGTCAAGCAATATCCTAACTCCAAACTCTCTATGAATCGTCTCAGTTATATTCTCCCCTGCAATTAATTCCAATTTTGGAATCCTATATGCTCCTTCAATGACTTCTTTTCTAAAAACTGCCTTGATAAAAGGATTTAACTCTAAAAAAGCCTCTCCAATTAAACTCTGATAAGGAATAAGCTCATCTGTCAAATGAATTAATGCTATATTTCCTATTACATCAAATGCTCTAAGTTTTAAAAGGTAAGACTCAGGAATCTTCTTTGAAAGCATCTCTCTCAATGACTTTTTTCTTTTTTCAAGAGGTGTAAAGTCATAATCAATTATTTCATATCCTGAAATTTCTTCTTTCAAAGGCAAGATAATAAAATCGCCATCGTAGGCAATTTTATAATTGATATCTAATATTCCTCTATCCAAAAGAGTTTTTCTATGTTTCTCCCCTTCTAACAAAGAGACTCTTGCACCTTTCATAAGCATCTTACAATTAGCCTATTTCTGTTCCTTTATGCTTTCCCTTTATCACTGCCCCAATATTGCTTAGCTCTTCTTTTCCGCAAACGATTGTTTTTATATTAGACCTCTTTAAAATTTTCGCTGCTAAAGGATCAATTACTGTATTTACTCCAGCCACTGCTTTTGTATCTTCAACAATTGCAAGGAGATCTTCATGACTAATTTTATCAAGTTTCTTTGCATCCTTAAACTTTCTTGGATCTTTATCATAAACTCCATCAACATTTGTGAATCTCAAAAATATATCTGCATCGACAAATTCTGAGAGCATTGCTGAAACTGCATCGGTAGTATGGCCCGGATGTGTTCCGCCAAGAACTGGGATCTTGCCTAAATAAACAGTTGCCAATGCATGTTTAAAATCACTTGAAACTTCAACTGGGGCCTTATCTTCAAATGCACCCATGAAAAGAGAGGCATTCAACTTTGCAACTTCCATCCCAATGAAGTCAAGGAAAGTGTCATCTTTTCCTATCAACTTTAGAGCACCAATGTATTCTCTCGCTATTTTTCCTCCACCAACAACAATCAAAAATTCATGATTTTTAGAAAGTGATACAATTTGCTTAGAAACATTCTTTACAAGTTCAACGTCAATTTTATCTGAAAAAACAAGAGATCCACCAATCTTTAAAACAATTCTCATAAATCAAACCTCAATTGTAATTCTCACCACATCCCCGTCCTTTTTCTTCAAGGCCTCCTTAAGATTCTTAGGGGATATTATTTCAATAACGTTTGGTGGGTGGTGAGTCCTCAAAGGAATAATAACAGCCCCTTCCACCTTATCGTCAATCAATGCTTTGTAACACCTGACATGGCCAAAGGATCTTCCCTCATCAATCCCTGATTTTAAATTAACTGAAGGATACCTATCAAGAAATTTTGTAAGTAAGATATCTGTTTCATCTGTTAGTTTAATGTTTAAAGTGCCAGGGTATGGGCTAAACCCAAGAACATCTTCAAACTGCTTTTTGTAAAAAGGCCTGGTAACGTAATATTTTCCTTCACCAATTCCAGAAACTATTGTTCCATCGATAACAAGTTCATCATTCTTTTTGTTGAATAACCCACACATGTCGACAAATAATGTCTTAAGATAGTTTTTTCCTTGCTCTGTAATCGTAATTGTCTGCCCCCCTCTCACAAGCTCTCTTTGTATTGCACCAAATGATTCTAATTCTTTTAACCACCTTGAAGCGGTCTGTTGCGATACTCCAAGCTCCTTACCAAAATCTTTTGAAGAGATATAAACAGACCCTTTTACTTTACCTTTTTTAGCAAGTGTTAAAAGAGGAAAAAGGTGGCTATTTTTCATATATTAAAGATTATTTTAATAAATTTAAAAGGTTATTGGGATTTTAAGCAATGTTTGCTACGGAATGAATCAATTCATTTACACCTTTTCCCATTTTAGCGGAGCCCACTATAACTGGAAATCCGTTGAATTTTTTATTTAAAGTATTTGTATCTACTAGATCACTCTTGTTCAGGAATATGACACATGGAATTCCTTTATGTTTTAACTCTTGAAGTAGTGACATATCCATTTCATTAATGCTCATTGTAGAATCCAAAACCATAACACCTGCATTTGCGCCTTTTGATAAAATGTCTCTCATGAAATCAAATCTTTCTTGACCTGGTGTTCCATAAAAATGTATTTTTTTTCTACCTATGATTACCCTTCCGTAATCCATAGAAACAGTAGTGTCTTTTTTATCAATATTTATCGCATCAGGTTCTATAGCTTTTATTAAGGTACTCTTACCTGCGTTTTCTTTTCCAAAAACAATTACTTTAACATCATCCATAATTAGTCTCCTCAAAGATTAATTATTATTGCTAATCAATATAGTTAACTAATACTATATAAATCTATTGGTAATGTTGAATGTAAATATAAAAAAATCAGATAAATATTTAATCTTGTGATTCATTATATACAGGTATGGAACTTTCTGAAAAAATTGTTTTGTTGACGGGTGCCAGTGGAGGTATTGGGAAATCTCTTCTTGAGCATTTAAATGGAAATGTCAAAGTTCTTGTAGGGAGTGGAAGAAAAAATTTACAGGATTTCACAAGAATAAAAGAAAGTGAAAAATTCGACTACATTCCTATGGATCTAATTTCAGAAGATAACATAAAATTTCTCTTAAATTACATAGTTGAAGAGTACGGAAGACTAGATATATTAATCAATACTATTGGTGGAAGCCTTTTTTCTCACCCGATTGAAGAGTATCCTATAGAAGAATATGATAAAGTACTTGATATAAATTTAAAAATTGCTTTTATGTTGACCAAAGAGTCGATTAAATTTATGAAAAGAAATATTCATTCGGGAGGCAATATTTTACACTTTGTTTCATCATCTTCAAAGGATGTAGCAGATAATAAAGCGCCTTATGGAATTGCAAAAGCTGGACTTGAAGCCTTAATAAAATACTCTGCATATGAAGCGGCAAAGTACAACATAAAAGTCAATGGCATATCCCCCACTTATGTTTTTACTGAAAGGCATGAAAAGGAAATAGAAGTGCAATCAAGGAGGACAGACAAATCCATATCTGAAATAGAAGAAACAATAATGAAAGGCCAACTCTTAAAAAGAAAGCTATATCCTGAAGATATTTTCCCTCTTGTAAACTTATTAATACAGACCGAAGTAATAACTGGAAAAGTTTATGATTGCACCTTAGGAAAAACTTAAATAATTATGGATATTTTATTTTGTATTTTTTTACATGAATTTATAGATTGTTTAGACTTAAGATAAATAAACATTGAGGAATATTCCCAATCCGGATTAAATGTTTCAATGGCTTGTAATTATAAAAAAATTAATCTAAAAATAAAAATTTAAATTTATTTTACTTCATCTAACGAAATTCGTAAAGCATCAGCTACGCCCTTGCCATATAAAGGATCTGCCTTAAGACAATTCTTAATATGTCTGATTTTAATAAACTTTGGAGCATCGCCCATAGCATATGCTGTGTTTTCAAATAGTGCTTTTTGTTGAGTTGGGGACATTAGCCTGAATAGAAGCCCTGGTTGGGTAAAATAGTCATCGTCATCCTCTCTAAAGTTCCAGTTGTCTGCAGGACCAGTTATTGGAAGTGGTGGATCTTTAAATTCCGATTGCTCTTGCCACTCCCCGTAGCTATTGGGTTCATATCCAATAGTGCTACCAGCATTACTATTCACTCTCATTTGTCCATCTCTGTGATAGCTATTTACAGGACATCTCGGAGCATTCACCGGTATCTGGTGATGATTTACTCCAAGTCTATATCGCTGAGCATCCCCATATGAAAATAATCTACCTTGTAGCATTCTATCAGGGGAAAATCCAATTCCTGGAACAATATTTGCAGGGTTAAATGCAGCCTGCTCAACTTCAGCAAAATAGTTATCAGGATTTCTGTTTAGTTCAAAGTAACCGACTTCAATCAAAGGAAAGTCTTTTTTATACCATACTTTTGTCAAATCAAAAGGATTATAGGGCATCATATCTGCCTGTTCTTCAGTCATTACTTGTATATACATTTTCCATTTAGGGAAGTCACCTCGTTCAATACTTTCGTACAGGTCACGCTGGTGGCTTTCACGATCTTTAGCAATAATTGCTTCAGCTTCAGCATCGGTCAGATTCTTAATACCTTGTTGACATACAAGATGAAATTTCACCCACACTCTTTCATTCTTAGCATTAATCATGCTAAAAGTATGGCTACCAAAACCGTGCATATGCCGGTAGGATGCAGGTATGCCCCTATCACTCATTGTAATTGTCACTTGATGAAGAGCTTCAGGGAGTGAAGTCCAAAAATCCCAGTTATTTTTAGCACTTCTCATGTTAGTACGTGGGTCACGTTTTACCACACGATTTAAATCAGGGAATTTAAGAGGATCTCTAAGAAAAAATACAGGAGTATTATTTCCTACAAGATCCCAATTGCCTTCTTCAGTATAGAATTTCATAGCAAATCCACGGATATCCCGCTCTGCATCCGCAGCCCCTCTTTCGCCAGCAACTGTTGAAAAGCGGACAAACATCTCAGTTTTTTTCCCTATTTTGGAAAATATCTTGGCTTTAGTATACCTTGTTATATCGTGGGTAACTGTAAATGTACCATATGCACCTGAACCCTTAGCATGCATTCTTCTCTCAGGAATTACTTCTCTGTCAAAGTGTGCAAGTTTTTCAAGATACCATACATCTTGCAGTAAGATAGGGCCTCTTTTACCAGCAGTCATAGAGTTCTGATTATTGGCCACAGGCGCACCTGCAGCTGTAGTCAATTTTTTCATATCTTTTTGATCTATTTTAAAACCTCCATTCGCCATTATATTTCAACAAATTAAATCAGAGGATTAAATATGTTACTATAATAGTTTAAAGTAAAACTACGTAAAAATAAATGATTATCAATTCTAAATAATAATTATTATTATTTAATAAAGTTTATTTTTATGCCATTAGTAACTCTCATAGTATTTGTAATATTTCAAGATGTCCTAATAGCTAATTTTATTGCTACTAGTACCAAAAAAGCTATAGGAACTTTTTTAAGACGTTATCCTTATACCCCTCCAATGGATAAAAAACAAATTGGAGTCTTGGCTATTGTTGGTGCAAGTATCATGTGGGCAATTGAACCCATATTTGCAAAACTGGCTTACTCTAACGCCAGCGTAGTTCAGACTTCGGCATTTAGAGCAATATTTGTAACAATTGTTGCATTAATATATGCACTCACTACAAACGGGAGAAATATAAAAATTACAAAAAAGGAATTTTCTGTGATTTTTTATATCGCTGTTGTTGGTACTCTAATTGCAGATCTATTGTTCTATATAGCGCTTACGAAGATTCCCGTCCTAAACGCGGTGTTAATAGGCCATTTGCAACCAATTTTTATCATATTCATAGGTTATTTTATACTAAGAAATGAAAAACACTCAAAATATGACTACATCGGAATATTTGTTATGATTGTTGGTGCACTACTTGTTACTACCCAAACTTTAGAGAATCTCCTTGTTTTAAGAATAGGGACTATTGGCGATCTTTTAGTCATTGGTGCGACTGTATCATGGGCAACGACAGGGGTAATTGCAAGAAAATATTTAAAGACAATGAATTGTGGAATAATAACGTTTTATAGATTTTTAATTGCTGCTATATTTTTCTCAATTTATTTGATATTCAAATCAGAATTTCAGTTTGGAAGTGTTAATCAGATTATAATTGGGGTAATAGTTGGTGTTGGATATATCCTATACTATGAGGGCCTTAAGAGGGTCAAAGCCGCCCAAGCGGGCGCATTGGAACTATCCACTCCCTTCTTTGCTGCAATTTTAGGATTTCTCGTTCTAGGTGAGATTGTAACTCCAATGCAGATTATAGGAATATTAATATTGTGCGTAGGCGTGTATTTACTTTCAAAAAAGGAATAATAGATTTTTTCTCTCCATCTTCTTGGATTTAGTTTTTACAGAATTGAACAATACATTAAAATGATTAAGTTTTTATATAGAAATTTCCAAATTATGCTAAATTAATATGGAACAAATTTTTAGCTTTACAAAAGTCTAGTCATTATTTAATTTAGGAATAAGGAGACTTCTAATGAGTACAGAAGCTAATGTAAGAGAAGATATTGATGAGCTGCTTATCAGCTGTGGCTGGACTGTCCAAGATTACAAGATGATGGATCTCAGCGCTTCAATCGGTATTGCCGTAAGAGAATTCCCTTTACTTACAGGATTTGCAGACTATGTTCTTTTTATTGATAGGAAAGCCTGTGGAATTATTGAAGCGAAAAGAGTTGGGATCCCCCTAGGTGGGGTTGCAGATCAGTCTATAAAATATGTAGGCGGCTTACCGGAGAATATACCCTCCTACGGTGCACCGCTTCCTTTCGTATATAATAGCACAGGAAAGGAAACCTCATTTGTTGATCTAAGAGATCCAAGACCACGCTCAAGACGAGTCTTTTCTTTTCATAAACCTATAACGCTAAAGGAATTTCTATCAGATGAAAAAACACTTAGAAGAAAGATGCAGGAGATGCCCCCTTTAATAACTGAAGGATTGAGAGACTGCCAAATTGAGGCTGTAACAAATCTTGAAAAATCATTTAAGGATACAAGACCTA
>JAAZKM010000207.1 GCA_012799835.1 Candidatus Methanofastidiosia archaeon | reverse complement strand
TTATACCTGTCTGAGTTGAGGTCTTTGACATTTACCACGAAACCGATGTGTGTTATTCCACCACCAAGATCCCAGCATACAATCTCACCCGGAAGATAGTCTTCTGGCTTTTGGGAAATGGGCAGCTTAATACCTTTTCTTGAGAAGAAAACCATAAGATTTGGCACCCTTCTATGATCAATATTGGTGTCTGTATTTGTTAACCCCCAATTCTTTGGATAGGCTGAAAAGTTAACCTTCATGTCTTCATGTACCTCTTTTTGAAGGTCTATGCCCAGTTTTCTATATGCCCTGATAATTACATCAGTACAAACACCTTTGTTGCTTGGCACATCACCATTGGGGTAGGGGATTGAAAAGTATCTTGGGTCATACGTCACTTGTTGTTTTGTTAACTCTAGAGCAGCACCACTTAGTCTAGAGTAGAAGTCGTTCTGTGCTCCACAAAATTGGGTAAGGATTAATAACCATATTGTTAAGACGAATTTCATAATATGTGTGCTAACGGTCGGCGGTATGAAAAGTTGCCGGATGCGGGTGGTTTCCTATCAAGGTACAAGCAAGTTAAAGCGGGATACAACCCTTGATAAAACTACTATCCCGGCAATTTTTCATACCGCTTGTTGTGTACAGTACTTTACTATTCCGAGATTTCAACGCCCCATTGATATTTCTTTGTTTCTATTAATTTGCCAGTTTCATCAAACCATTTCCATTCTCCAATCTTTACCCATTGCTCATTGTCGGTGTCGTAAATATATCCCCCTGTCATTTTTTTCTCCCCATTTGCCCAGTTCGTGACTTCTGCTTTATAGGTGCTTTCTGAATCCAAAGTTCCATCTTCATTGTACCATTTCCATATGCCTACTCTAATATTTGTATATTCTCCTTCATAAAATTGCCCGTCTACTTCGATTTTTCCATTCTTGTAAAAAGAAGTGTATTTCCCTGACATATAATCACCACCTAATCCAGTTGTAGTATATTCTTCTTTTAATTGCCCTGTTGGATATTCATAATAAATCTTTACATGCTGCTTGAAGTCGGCAAACATTTTCTCTTCTGAAATTAGAGTACCATATTTTGTATAAACTTTTCTTATTGTACCTTCAGAAAACATTGGGCCATTAAATTCAATCCAATAGTTTTCGTCATTTAAAAATTTCCAATAAATAATATCACCTTTTTTATAAGTTGTTTTTGCAGTAATATTACCAAGAGAGTCCCACCTGACATCGTTTCCATCTTCCAAACCGAGCGAATAATTTTTGTCAACTCTCAGATTTCCATCTTCATCATAAAACTTATAATTCCCGTTGAGTAAGTTTCCCCCACATCCACCTTTTGTGGATTTAATTTTGGAAAACTCAGTGTACCAATAGTATTCCTTTTTCTCATCAAATGTTATTGTGGGATTTGTCTTGCAGACATTAAAAACTTCAAATCCGTTTGTATATCGAATTTTTATTTCTTCATTCTGGCATGTTTGTCCGTACAAGTTTAATGTCAGGAAATAGGTTAAGTAAATTAATACAAGTTTTTTCATTGGTCTATCTTTTTAGTATTCTGACTAACGTAAAATTTTGTCATTGAAAATCAGGTAATTGAAAATCCAAGATCTTCAGGGTTTAGTCCAAATTTATCTATTTGTTTTTTGATTCTTTTGGTTAATCCGAGCTTTCTTTTT
>JAAZKM010000015.1 GCA_012799835.1 Candidatus Methanofastidiosia archaeon | reverse complement strand
CATAAAATAAAATATAGAGAAAAGGGGAAATTAAAAGAGCTTGCAGTTGGAGGTTTTGTGGTTCACTGGTGGAAGTATCTTTATCATGGAAAGTACGTCCCTCATGGGGTTAAATACGCAGAGATTGGAAGCTTTAGGACACTCTACACAAAGATGAAAGAACAGATAGGATTTGACTAGAGAGATGTCAGTTTGAGATCCAATATAAATCATTATCTATAAATACTAGATTAACATATTTTATTTTATGAATCCTTCCGAAAGAAACAAAACTCTCGTTTCTTTTCTCATAAAACACGGCGCTAAAAAAATAGGCTTATTTGGCTCATTTGCAAGAGGAGAGGAAAGGCCGGATAGTGATATTGATGTTTTAGTAGAATTTAGTGGAGTAAAAAGCCTATTTGAAATGGTAGGGATAGAGCTTGAGCTAGCCGATATTTTGAAAAAAAAGGTTGATCTCGTAACAGAAGGAGCGTTAAGCCCTTATATCAAAGACAATATAATGAAAGATTTAGTTGTGATTTACGATGAAAAAAAGCGAGGAGATTTATTTTAGGCATATTCTCGACGCAATAAAAAACATAGAAATGTATACAAGAAACATCAATTACAGCGAATTCCAAAAGAGCTCTATGATAAGCAGTGCAGTAATATTTCAAATAATAATTATAGGAGAAGTAGTGAAGAATATTTCTGAAGAGTTAAAAGAAGATTATCCTAACATACCCTGGAGAAATATCGCAGTCACTTGAGATCGACTGATACACGGCTATTTTGAAATTCAATTGTCTGAAGTTTGGGAAGTAGTAGTATCGGACTTGAATGATTTAAAAAATGTCGTCATGACAATTCTTGAAGAGTAAATCTATTGTTTGTTATAAGAAGCGAAATGATTAGCAGATAATACACTCCAAAGATTTATAACATTGCAAAAAGAGTATAATTTATGTATCTTTCTAAGGAAGAAGAGCGCATATTAAATGGAGAAGAGGGATATGTAGCTCAAAAGTCCATGGAAATCTTAACATCCCTTGGAGATATCTACGGAGCCGATAAGCTAATCTCTATATCCTCTTGCCAGATAGCTGGAGTATCGTACAAAACTATCGGAGATGCGGGATTATTTTTCATATCTGAATTTTCTAAAAGCTCAAAAGTTAAAGTAAAATCCACGCTAAATCCGATGGGCATGGATTCCTCAGGATGGCAACGGATGGGTATTAAAAAAGAGTTTGCCAAAAAACAACATGAAATTATTGATGCTTATTTTAAGATGGGAATAGACTGTAGCTGCACATGCACCCCTTACCTCATTGGAAACAGGCCAAACTGTGGAGAGCATATAGCATGGAGCGAATCCTCTGCAGTATCTTTTGCAAACTCTGTCCTTGGGGCAAAAACTAATAGAGAAGGCGGGCCTTCATCACTTGCTTCAAGCATATTGGGTAAGACCCCGAATTATGGCCTACACCTTGAAAAAAATAGAAAGGCCAAGGTAATAATTGATGTGAAGGTAAAAATAAAATCATTTTCTGATGTTGGTGCTCTTGGAAACTATGTGGGCTCAATCATTGGAAGTAAAGTCCCCTACTTTAAGAATTTAGAGCTAGATTCAGATAAACTAAAATCTCTTGGTGCATCGATGGCAGCTTCAGGATCAGTGGCCTTATATCATGTAGAAGGCCTGACTCCAGAGTATGCTAAAGCAATTGATGATGATATTGAAAAAATAGAGATCGGAAAAGAAGAAATTGAAGAGAGTAAATGTAAACTTAGCTCTTCAGATGATATGGAGCTTATATGCATAGGGTGCCCTCACTGTTCAATAGGTGAAGTAAAAGAGGCCCTTGAGATATTCAAAAAGGAAGGGAGAAAATTTAAAGGGGATATATGGATTTGCACCTCAAGATACGTCAAAAACGAGCTTGAAAGGACTGGTGTTGCCCAAGAGATAGAAAAATATGCCAAGTTATTGGCAGACACCTGTATGGTTGTGGCCCCAATTGAAGAGATGTATGAAAAAACTGCAACAAACTCAGGCAAAGCTGCAGTTTACCTTCCATCGCTTTGTAAACAAAAGGTAAAATTTGGTGATTTGGAATCATTGATAAAAGATTTCAAGTAGCCTAGTCATCAAGTGTGAACTCCCTTATTCCAAGCCAATACCCTGTTCCCTCGATGTAGTCAATCTGGGCCTGGATAAGTGCAAAGTGTTCTTCTTCCATCTTTAAAAGATATGAAAACATCTTCTTTGCTTCTTCATCCCAAGAATTTTCAATGCAATTCTTATAGTAGTCTATCCCGCTTTTCTCAACTTTCTGTGCTAACATTAAAACAGCCAGATCGTCCTGTCCAAGATAGCTAGTTTTTTCAATTTCCTTTTCAATGTCTGGGACAATTTTTGTCACTTCTTTTTTATCTGTCATGGGAAAGAAGCATTTCCCCTCCTCAAGCTGGGATTTTAACGCTTTTTCCAAAATTTCTCTATGATTAATTTCGTCAAGGGCCAATTTAAGAAACATGTTCTTTCCGACAACATTTGAGATTTTTGTTGCAGATTTGATATAAGTTACAAGAGTTTCTTTTTCTGCTTGAATTGCAGTTTCAATTATCCTTACCTTCTCGTCCTGATCCATACTATCCTATTTTGATTTGTTACTTTTAGTCTTTTCGCCTATTTTCCTTCCAAGCTCAAAGCAAATACCTATTTCTTCTTCATCCGGCATATACTGAATTTCCAAAGGCGATTCAAAAAGTTCAAATCCTAAGTCTGAAGTCAATCCCAAAAGGAGGGGTATGGGGCTTTCCTTGAAATGATAGCAGGAGAATAGCATCAATAATCTGTTGTTTAAGTTTAATTGTTTTAGGCTATAAAGTATTTTATAGAGTTCAAAGGGCATGCCATAGTTAGAAGACGGACATCCAATAACAATTGATTTTGATTCAAAAACTTTAACTAAGATATCCTCTAAATTGGAATTCTCATAGTTAATTACCTCAATTTCAGTCCCAACACTTCCAATCCCGTCTGCTATCGCATATGCCATCTTTTCTGTGCCGCGCCAAGTAGACCCATATATTATAATGGCCTTGTTTTTGGATTCTCTTTTAATCCAGTCTTCATATTTTTGGATGATATTTTTAGCATCTTTTATCCATACTGCACCGTGATTTGGGGCAAGGATTTTAACGTCTTTAAAGCTGGGAAGCTTGGAGAGGGTAGTCAGATAATTGACAAAGTAAGATAATGCATCAGATTCTAAATTTTTAATATCAATGTCTGTCCTCTCGGTAGTTGCAATGTGTTGGGAGAAAAGATCCCCAGAGAAAAGTATTTTATTTTCTACAGAATACGTCAGTAACAGATCACAATCATTTAGTTTAAATTCTCTAAATAGGAGGGTAGTCCTCCCTAAATTTATCAAATCCCCATCACTTACAATCTCAAACTCCCATTGACCTCCATGGTACTTTTCAATGGCTTTTTTTGATCCTTCTGTTGTAACGATTTTCGCATTCTTTGCCCTTTTCATAAGGAAAGGAAGGCTGCCAGTGTGATCCATCTGGTAATTTCCAATAACAATGTATTCAATTTTAGAGATATCTATGGCATCGCTAATCCTTGAGACTAGCTCTTGTGTAAATCCGTGTTTAACTGTATCGATTAAAGCAGTCTTCTCATCAGAAATCAGATAGGAGTTATAAGTTGTGCCTTTTGAAAGAGATGGTCCAAATATAGGGGGGTTATAATCTATAGCGCCCACCCAGAAAATCCCTTCTTTTAAATTAAATGATTTCATTAGAAAAAATTAGCAAATTCTATTTTTATATGTTCTTATATTTATAGATGAGAAAACTTTATATTTTATTTTCAAAGAGCTTGTACGATAGTTATGAAGAAAAAGATGTTTTCTATATTTATCCTGGCTGCATTTTTGGTGAGTTTTGTTCCAGGAGTAATGAGTGAGAGTAAAGTGGCTCTTGTTGCAAACTCAATTGACATTGAAATGAATCCTGGTCTTATTGCTACGTTGAAAGAAAATGGCCTTACCACAGATTATTTTGGGGCTAAAGACAAAGGATATGATGCCTACGATTATGTAATCATACTTGGTGGGCCTGACTCTAGTGAACATACTGGAGGGATATCAAAAAAGATTCTAAAAGATGCAGACAAAGAAAATCTTAGGAATCGTAAATACAAGATTCTTTATGAAACAGACGATTTCTTTAAACAAGGACAAAAAATATTCGTACTTGCAGGTACAGACAGGGAGTATACAAAGGCTGCCGTTGACACATATACTGATCAAATAATTTCCAAGATAAAAAATCAATCCACTAAACCTGAAGCATCGGCTACATCGAGTATAGGTAAAAATCTCACAGCTAGGGAGCTAAAGCAAATGCTTGAAAGTGGAGAGGATATCTATTTTATTGATATTAGAAATCCTGGGGATTATGGCAGAGGGCATTTTCCGGGAGCAGTAAATATACCTTTCAATAAGCTTAGTGTAAAGTTAGGTCAGATTCCAACTGACAAAAAAGTTGTAGTATATTGTGATGCTGGAAATATTGCTGCAAGTGGTGCGAGCTACTTACGTAGTAAAGGTTATAGTAACGTTTATGCCTTAATAGACCCCTACTCCATTCTTGGATAATTTTTATATTTATTTTTTTATAAAAATAGATATTAAAATAAAATTACTTTTCTAGTGATTTGTTTAAATCTTTTAAAAGAGCTTCAACATCAATCCCATGTGCCATTGCCCCCTCTTCTAGGGTTTCAAACTGTGCTATGGCACAGCCGATGCAGCCAAGCCCGTGTGATATGAAAACTGAAACTGTTTCTGGGTATTGATCAACTATATCCCCTATCGACATGTCCTTTGTTATCAACACATTCACCTCCTTTGAAAAAACTATAAATCAATTTAAAAATTTAACTAGCCGTGAAAATACTCTGAATCAAATCTTCTCTCTTTGTGGTGATCACTTTCTTTTCCAGGTATCCCGACAGCATCAGCCCTGCATTGCTTGCATAACTTAAATTGCGGCAGATGTTTGCCTGCTTTTTCTCTAGCCAATGATATCTCTTCACATGTTGGCGGCCTTAGGTCTTTAAACATATTCAATGGGATTAACGGTATCAGATTCATTAGGTCAGCGCCGTAATCTTTTCCTTTTAGTGCAATTTTTTCAATTTCATTAAGGTTTATTTCCGGTATCAATACAGAGTTTAGCTTGACAAGCATTTCAGCCCTTTTTGCCTCTAGTATCCCTTCCCACTGCTTATCAATTAGTTTCCTTGCTGCATCCTTTCCTTTGATAATTTGCTTATCAAAATTGATCCATGAATATATTTTTTCAGCTATCTCTTCATCCAATGCATTTACTGTGACAGTGACAGTTTTTACACCCAGATCTGCTAATTCATTTGCCTTTTCTTTTAGGAGAAGACCGTTAGTTGAAAGACACTTTAGGAGATCGGGATATTTTTCATCAATAAGCTTTAGTGTTTTGAAGGTTGAATCATTTGCAAGTGACTCCCCTGGCCCAGCTATGCCTACGACTTTTATATTCTGATTTTCTTTTAGGGCCTTATCAAGCCGCTCAAGTGCCTCCTCTGGACTCATAATGCATGCGGAAACACCTGGCCTAAACTCGCATTTGTTAATGCTTCTTGTGCAATAATTACATTGGATATTGCATTTGGGTGCAACAGGTAGGTGTATCCTGCCTACCTTAAAATGAGCTTTCTCATTAAAACATGGATGCGCCATTGTAACATGGCTATATTTGGACCCAACATTATCCCACACTGGATTTTTCAAAATTTCACCTTACTAAATGGAGTTATATATCATATATAAAGATAAACTTATTAATTATAAACGTTATGACAGTAGATTAAAAGAAAAACTTAATAAAAATTATATAATATAAATCTCCAACAAAGTTTAAAAGCTTTGAAGAAAATATCTGATTAGAGGGTCTAAAAAGATGGTCAAAATACCTTTTTTGAGGAAAATCAGAAACAAGTTTATTGCTACATACCTTATAGTACTTCTATTGCCGGTATTTGCAATAGGCTACTTTAGCATCAATTTCACAAGTGACTATCTTCAAAGTGACGCTTTAAAGGTCGTGGAACAGCAGGCAGAGATAACTGCAAAGGAGATAGAAAAGTCTCTAAGGGTTGCAGAAAGTGATATTGATTTTTTGAGTCAATCGACGACTTTAAAGTCCCTTGCTGATGCAAGAAGCAGGAGGTCCATAATAGAATACACCATATACAGGGAGCGTCTCATTGAGGAGTTCTATAACTTTGCAAATTCCAAAAAATCTTATTCAAGCGTGATATATATTGATGAATCTGGGAAGGAAGTTGTAAAAGTTGTGTACAACTGGAATCAGACTTTTATTGCAACAACATCCGCCCTTTACGATGTTTCAAAGGAAGAGTATTTTATTAAGACAATGGTCCTTCCTAGGGGGGAATTGTATGTCTCTTCTCTTGACCTAACATCCACCATTACTTCAGAATCCGGGGATCTTATAGTGCATTACGCAAAGCCCGTCTTTGATTCAAACGGCATTAGGAGGGGGGTAGTCCTTACTAGCTTTCCGGCACAGAGGGTCTTGAGCCCGATATTAGAGCTTTCTGCAAGGTCAAATCTGAATACCTTCATATTGAACAAGCAGGGTTACTATATATCTAAAGTTGGCACTTCAACATTGTCAAAACCCTACTATGCGGGGGAAAGCTTTATCGATCAGTATAAGGCGCAAGGGTTCCTTAAGATTCTATCAGGTACGAGTGGAACAATTTCTGAAGGAAGTGATGAAATCATTGCATATTCACCAGTTTTCCCATCCTCAACTAATAAGGGAAACTTCTGGATAGTCGTGGTCACATACTCAACACATACACTATTCAAACCCATCAAAGTTTTTGAAAATAACATTATTCTTATTGTAATGTCCACAATACTTATTGCGGTGTTTTTTGGTGTCTTGATGGCAGACAGGATCACAAGGCCATTAAGAAAGCTTGTCTATGCCACAAGGAGCCTTGCTGAAGGTGACTTGAATCCAAAGATTGATATCCACAGTGAAGATGAAGTCGGTGAGCTTGCTAAGTCATTTGGTGAAATGTCAAAGGACCTTAAAAAATCATATGAGGATCTGGAAAGAAAGGTCAAGGAAAGAACGTTAGAACTCCAAAAAGCAAACAAAAAGCTTTCCGAAACTAATATGGAGCTTGTGGAATTAAATAAAAAGATCTCAGAGGCAAACAAGTTAAAATCACAGTTTTTAGCCAACATAACTCATGAGCTTAGAACACCGCTCACATCGATTATCGGATTTTCTGAAGTTGTTTTAAATGAGGCAAAGTTAAATGAGGAACAGACAGACTACCTTGATACAATTTTAAGGAATGGGGAAATACTTTTGAAGTTAATAAATGACATTCTGGAGCTTTCAAGGCTTGATGCCGGAAAATCAAAGCTTTATCTGACAGAATTTAACTTGCAGGACGCTATTAATAAGACCCTAAAAATTGTTTCGCCACTGTCAAAGGACAAGAATATCTGGATTTCTCTGAATGTGAAAGATATTGACAATATAGTTGCAGATGAAGACAAGGTCATAGAAATATTGCTAAATCTTTTGACAAACGCCATAAAGTTTAATGTTGAAAATGGGAAGATTTCGGTAAGAGTTTTTAAAGTGGATGATAACGCAAGGATTGAAATACAGGATACCGGGATAGGCATCAGTAAAGAGGAGTTAGATGTCATATTCGATGAGTTCAGGCAGCTTGACAGCTCTGAGACTAAATCATATAAGGGCACAGGTCTTGGACTTTCAATATCAAGACATTATGTTGAGTTACATAAAGGACTCATATGGGCTGAAAGTGAACCTGGAAAGGGTTCAACTTTTATTGTTGAAATACCAATAAATGCGGAGGAAGAAAATGAGTAGGATATTAGTTGTTGATGATACAGCCGATAATGTAAAGCTTATCAAAGCTATGATAAAGTCAATTGCCACGGAAATAGATGTGGCTGTTGATGGTGAAGAGGCCCTAGAAAAGATTACAAGCAATGATTATGATATTGTCCTTCTTGATATAATGCTTCCCAAATTATCGGGCATTGATGTCTTGAAAAAGGTAAGGGAGCGCGGTATAGACCTCCCAATTATAGTGATGACGGCTTATGGCTCAGAAGAGCTTGCAGTTGAAACTTTAAGAGAGGGGGGAGATGATTACCTCATCAATAAACCGATAAGAACAGAAGACCTTCTTGAAGCCATAAGCAAAGCTTTGGAAAAAAGAAAATCCAAGAGTCTAGAGGATGATTTTACAAATGAAGATGCGTATTCAATGATATCTGAATTTGAAAACAATCTGAGGGAGTTTATCCTTGACGTATTAAAGAGAAAATATGGCGCATCCTGGTGGGATAGGGGAATTCCAAATTTCATAAAGTCAATCTGCTTAAAGCGGCAAAACGATGCAGTCATCAGGAAAAGAGAGGTATACCCTCCGCTTTTCTATACAGACTTCTCACATTACCTCCCCATAATCCTGTTCAAAAACAATGAAAAGGAGATAGACAACTGGAAAGATGTCTTTGAGTACTATTTTGTAAGCATCGGCTGGATAAAAGGCAGACTGATTGAACTTACAGAAATAAGGAATGAAATTGTACATCCAAAAAAAATAGCAAAGAGGCAGTTTAGGAAGATGAAGCTCTATATTGACGAGATCAATGAGTACATGGATAGACCCCATTGTTAAATCTCTTTATTTTAAATAGCCTTTTTCTCATTTCACTTATCCTTTCACTTGAAGAAACATATCTTTTTTCACATCTTTTGCATATGCATTCTTTTTTTTGGGGGCATGTTATGTACTCAACGGATTCTTTTGAAAGACCAAAATCCTCTAATCTCTTCCTTAACGAAGTGTTTTCCCCAAAAAAGGCATCTTCAAAATTTACAATGTCCCTCTTTGATGATGGGAGAAGGAATTTGTTCTTCATGGATTTTCGCTCATTTAGCCTATTTTGCAGTATGTCTTCAGGCGTTTTGGCTTTCCTGAACGGTATACCAAGCTCAGTCAAGGCAATTACCCTCTCCTCATATTGATCTAACTGAAGGCCTTCAGTTGAGTTAGATGCGATAGTTCCCTCAATTTTCTTTAACGGCAGTTCAACTTTACCTATGTTTAGGTAACATGAAATCGCAGATCTAATCGCATAGTTTGATAGGTATGTCAATAAAACGCCATTTTTCTCTAGCCTATCTGCCACAAGCTTTACAAACTCTATTGTGAAAAGTTCAGGCGATACTTCAGATTTGTACGGGTCAAAGAATATAACATCAAACTTTTCATTCATGCCAGAGAGAATTGTTTCAGCATCCCCAATGTGAAGCCGTATATTCGGATCATTCTCATATAAGGTATTTTTTATGTATCCCATCTTAGAAAGTTTATACTCTGTAGATCCTTTTATCCTATCAAAAGAAGGATTTAAAAAAGAGTAATTATCGGGCAGGGGTATCAAAAGCGTTATTGCAGATATCTCCCATATTTTTTCCACCATATCTATCTCTAAATTATTGTTATTGTTTAGAGCATAAAGAGCATTGTAACCAAAGCCGCTACAAATGTCAAGAAGTCTTTTCCTCAAAATTATATTGGATGGTAATGTGTATGCATGAAATCTTTCTTTCAAGGCGCCGATGTATGAGTGCATGGTGTCTTGAAATTTTAGGGAAAGGGTGCCATCATCAGTGACAATAAACTCATCTTTTATCCCAAGAAAGAAATCAGCTCTGGATTCTT
>JAAZKM010000206.1 GCA_012799835.1 Candidatus Methanofastidiosia archaeon | reverse complement strand
GACTTTATTCCTCAATTCTTGACTAATAGTAGTACATAATAAAATTTAGAGATATGGGCTGTTAGGCTCAGTACTCTTTATTTAAAGCCGGAGGCTTAAAAATGGGCGGTAGTGGACGAAATAAAAGACCCCGTAGAGGTTCCTTAGGATACAGCCCCAGAAAGAGGGCTTCAAAGATAGTGCCAACTTTGAATAGTTGGCCGGATGTGGATGAAGTTAAGATCTTAGACTTTCCCGGCTATAAAGTAGGGATGTCTCACGTATTAAGAATAGATGATAGAAGATATACACTTACTAAAGGAAAAGAAATGGTAGTGCCTGTTACCTTGGTAGAAACTCCACCAATTTATGTTTGTGGCATTAGGGCATACAAGAAGACCCCATATGGATTAAAAACTGTAACAGAATCTTGGGCAGAGGGCCCAAAAGAGCTTTCACGATCAAAAACGATTTCAAAAAATCCAGAAAAGGACCTTTCTAAAATTGAATCACTCATAGAAAGTGGGAGTGTTGATGATTTAAGAGCTATTGTGTGCACTCAACCAAAGCTGATTAATTTAAAAAAGAAACCAGAAGTTATGGAAAGTGGGATTGGCGGGAAAGATGTTAAAGCTAAGCTTGAATATCTTAAAGGAGTCTTTGGAAAGGAGTTAAAGGTAAAGGATGTTTTAACTGAGGGAGAATTCGTTGATGTCGTTTCAGTCACAAAGGGAAAAGGATTCCAAGGCGTAATTAAAAGATGGGGAGTTAAGATTCAGGGTAGAAAAGTCAACGATGCAAGAAGACATGTAGGCTCAATTGGCCCATGGCATCCTCCAAAAGTCATGTGGACAATTCCCTACGCAGGGCAGATGGGATTCCACACTAGGACTGAACTTAACAAAAGAATATTTAGGATAACAAATCCAAAAGATCTCAATATCACTCCAAAAGAAGGATTTAAGAATTATGGAATATTAAAATCTGACTATGCTATGTTAAAAGGTAGTGTAGGAGGATCTACTAAGAGAATCCTAAGACTTAGAAAATCTGTAAGGGTGCCAATAAAGAGGACTGGAGGAGTACCGGAGATTACTTACTTATACAAGGCTTCTGCAGGAGAGGCATAAATATGAAATCTAATGTATATTCAATAACTGGAGAGAAGATGAAAGCAATAGATCTTCCATCTGTATTTTCCTATGAGTACAGACCAGATTTAATCAAGAGGGCAGTGTTAGCATCTATAACTCATAGAATCCAACCATGGGGAGTTAGTCCAATTGCAGGAAGAATGACTTCTGCACACCCAAGAAGAAAGAATCTTGGAATATCAAGAGTTCCTAGAATGAAGTCTGGACCAAGAAGAGCTGCTTTTGCGCCTCATGTGGTGGGAGGATTTGTAGCACATCCTCCAAAACCATGGAAAGTAATCAGTGAGAAAATCAATAACAAAGAACGAACTGTAGCAATCAAATCAGCCATATCTATAACGGCAAATAAAGAAATGGTAATGTCAAGAGGCCACAGATTTTCTGATAATGTTGAATTTCCGATAATTGTTGAAAATAAGATTCAAAATATAACAAAGACAAAAGAAACAAGGGACATATTCAAGAATCTTGGAGTTTGGGACGATATAATTAGATCAAAATCTAAGACAATAAGGGCCGGAAGGGGAAAGATGAGAGGGAGAAAATACAAAAATAAGATAGGCCCATTAATAGTTATTGGAAAGGACGCAGGCATAATGAAAGCTGCAAGAAATCACCCTGGTGTGGATATTGTAATGGTTGATAAGCTAAGTGCAGAACATCTTGCCCCGGGTACTCATGCAGGAAGACTCACAATATGGACAGAAGATGCAATAAAGTATCTTTCTAACAGTGAGGTGTTCAAGTGAAAAATCCACACGATGTAATTGTCCATCCACTTATTACAGAAAAAACTGTAGCTATTATGGAGAGAGATAATGTATTGACCTTTATTGTTACGATTAATAGCAACAAGCAGGATATATACAATGCCGTAGAAGAATTATATGAAGTAGAGGTGGAAAAAGTTAGCACAACTGTATTGCCCTCTGGAAAGAAAAAAGCATATGTTAAGTTAAAAGAAGAGTATCCTGCTGATGAAGTCGCAACAAAAATAGGTGTGTTTTAAGGTGATATGATTGGGTAAAAGAATTATTTCACAGAGAAGGGGAAGAGGAACAAATACCTATAAGGCACCCTCCCACAGATACAATGGAAAAGTTAAACACAGGAATTATGATAGCCTTGAGAGAGAAGGAGTTACACGCGGTGTTGTTAGAGAATTATTTAATGATCCTGCTAGAACTTCACCAGTAGCAACAATTCTTTTTGACAATAACGAGGAGAAAATATTCTTAGCTCCTGAAGGGATTAGATTAGGTAGCACGATATCTACTGGCACCATGGCAGAAGTAGAAGTAGGAAACACTCTTCCTTTGAGAAATGTTCCAGAAGGAACTTATATTTATAATATCGAGTCAAGACCTGGGGATGGAGGCAAATTTGTTAGGTCTTCAGGGACGTACGCTACTTTAATAGCTCATGATAGTCAAAAAACAATAGTACAGCTTCCTTCAGGAGTAATGAAAACATTGAATCCCGATTGCAGATGTACAATTGGAGTAGTTGCAGGTGGTGGAAGAAAAGAGAAGCCTTTAATCAAAGCAGGGAAAAACTTCCACAAACTTAGAAGCAAGTCAACAATTTATCCGAAAGTTAGAGGGGTTGCAATGAATCACAATGACCACCCATTTGGTGGAGGTAATCATAAACATGCAGGCAAGGGTACCACATCTTCTAGAAATGCACCACCAGGTAGAAAAGTTGGCCACATAGCAGCAAGAAGAACTGGTAGGAGGCGTTAAACTTGGCTAAAAAAGAATTTAGTTTCATGGGTTTTTCTGTTGATCAAATGGAAAAAATGTCTATGGATAAGTTGATTGAACTTTTGCCATCAAGGCAAAGAAGATCTCTTAAAAGAGGACTTCCAGTGAGACAGAAAAAGTTACTTAAAAACATCAGAGAATCAAAAAAAGAGATGGAAGCTGGAAATAAATATTCTGTTAAGACTCATTGCCGGGATATGATAGTGCTCCCCGAAATGCTTGGAGTTACAATCGGAGTTTATAATGGCAAAGAATTCATTCCGGTAGAGATCACACCTGAAATGATAGGCCATTACTTGGGAGAATTTGCACTTACGAGAAGAAGAGTTTCACATGGCGCACCTGGAGTAGGTTCTACAAAGTCGT
>JAAZKM010000205.1 GCA_012799835.1 Candidatus Methanofastidiosia archaeon | reverse complement strand
TGCACCATAAAATATGATCCAAATGGAAACATTATCTGGAAAAGAGAGTATGACGGCGGCGATAATGCCGGAGCAAACGGTGTAGCAACAGACTCTTATAACAACGTCATAGTAACAGGTTATTCTATTATAGGCGGCAGTCCTCCTGACTACTGCACCATAAAATATGATCCAAATGGAAACATTATCTGGAAAAGAGAGTATGACGGCGGCGATGAGGACGGAGCAAAAGGTGTAGCAACAGACTCTTATAACAACGTCATAGTAACAGGTATTTCTGAGATAGGTGGCAGGCGTTCTGACTACTGCACCATAAAATACCAAGGTGTTCCTCCAAGAAGTAAATCCCTTCCAATAGACAAGTTCTTGAAGATACTTAAGAGAAACAGGTGCAAAAATCATCCAGATGCAGAAGACTGTAAAGTTTAGTGACTTTATTTATTTTTTATCTTTTTTATATTAAACTTAATACTAAATACTATTTTGCTCTAGGATTTGCATAATATATCTGGCCCTAAAATTAAGGCCATGAGCAACAACTTGACGCAGACAAGGCTTGATTTTTTCTATAGGATTCAGGTCCAGAAGACCATACCTGAGTTTATTAGCATCAGAAAGATGAAGGTGCATGACAAGCGTATAACGATAGCATCCACAAGGAACGATTGTGAAAGCTTAGTCTGCCCCCATGTCAAAAGATCGCATGTCAGTAGATCATTCTCATACATCAGGTGCAACTATTCTAGCAATTTCAAAAAGCAGAGCCCGGGCCCATGTCACATCTGCCCGATGAAAAAGATTAGAAACATTTGGATCCCCGTTAGAACAGAGTGTCGGGAAAAAGAGTGGAAAGTGATGCCAAGCAACAAGTTCTGGAACTGGAAGAAAGAATGATTTCTATTTAAAAAATAATTTCTTCCTTTTTTCCATATTTTTATAAAAGATGAAACTTATAATTATACGTGGTAAAGATGGAAGAAATAAATTGTAAAAAATGCGGTAAAATTATTTCCAGTGAATTCCCACATTGCCCTTATTGCAGAGAAAGTTTGTCAAAGGAAAAACAAGATCGGGCTAATTACTTTTCTTTATGTAGGCATTGTGGCAGGGGATTAAGAAGGATATGGATAACTTGCCCCTACTGTAACGGCATATTGGATTCAATATCATATGAAAAGTATAAACATATGGAAAGTAAGAATCCTGAAGCTGTAGAATCTAACAGAAAGGGAAATGAGTATCTTGAGTCGCGTGATGCTGCAAATGCAATCAAGTGCTATGAAAGAGCTATTGAACTGGATCCAAGCTATACAGTCGCATGGCGTAGCAAAGGAATATCACTTTTAAATATAGGGAGAGACTCAGAGGCATTGTCGTGTTTTGAAAGGGCTACTGAGCTAAATCCAAATTATGCACCTGCATGGCGTAACAAAGGAGTGTCACTCCTTAGGCTAGGGAAATATCCAGAGGCATTGTCATGCTATGAAAGAGCTATCGAACTGGATCCAAATAATGCGTTTGCATGGCGCAATAAAGGAATATCTCTATTAAATATGGGAAGGTATTCAGAGGCATTGTCGTGTTTTGAAAGGGCTACTGAGCTAAATCCAAAGGATGCACATGCGTGGTGGAACAAAGGAGTTGCACTTCAGGAACTCGGTAGGGATACCCTAGCAAATGAATGTTTAGATAAGGCCAAACAGCTCGGATATAAGGAATAGTATCATTAATTGATTATTTTGATTCCTATTTTAAACATAAGGATATTTTTAAAATGGGCTCTAAGACAGGAGGGGTTTTAGAATTTGTTGAGCCATCAAAGGACAAACAATTCATCTATAAGGAGAATGAAAGAAATATCCTAGTAAGATAAGCTTCAGTTAGCAATAAATGGTAGTAACTCTTTATATTATGCATGGGATGTATTTCTGAAGCTATATGCAAGGATTGTGGCACAAGATACGAAGTTCGTATGGGTGGCGGATTCATTGTCCACGACCTGCACTGCGACAAGTGCGGCGAGTTACGATGCGTATCATTTCATGAACTGGGTGAAATCCATTTAAAATTCATAAAAGGAATTAAGATACCTTATTGCATTGCAACTGGGGCTTCCGACAAGTATATCCAAGAAAACTATCCGGGAGAACCAATAGACGAGGACGAGTACCATAGATTGGTCGAAGAGTTTGCAGGAAAATGTAAGTGTGGGGGGAATTACACATTTAAGGCCCCTATAAGGTGCCCTAACTGTAAGTCTATTAATTTTGAACATGATCCTACTAAATTTACCTTATATGATTGAAAGTGAATTAAATTACTCTAAATAATATCCTTTCGATCTTTTCTCATTCCAAAAGCTATAATTGAAATTAATGAACTTCGGGCTCAAAATAACTTATTTGAAATAAAAAACAACATCACATTAACTTTGTAAAGTGTGCGGGGGCCGTGATTTGAACACGGGAACTCCTACGAGACAGGGTCCTAAGCCCTGTGAACTTGAATGAAAATCATCCTTCTCTATCCTGGAGGGGGCGTATCTTCATGATACACCATAATCAATAAAGCAGTAATCATTTAAATAATTTTTGGTTATATTTAAATTAAATAATTTATTAATCAGGATTTATTAGCATCTCCATGTAAAAAAAGCCTAAAAATCATCAATCAGACACCAATTGATTTATTTTTTCGTATCGCCTACGCCCCCCCGTTCCTGGCGGAGGGGGGCTGCGGCGATATACCGAAAGAATTATTTTTTTATGCGTCTTGATGATTTTCTTAACGGCTTTTTTATAATCCATGTTTGAGATTATTTTGGGAGGGGTGGCTCGGCTCTACCCGAAAGAATAAAGAAAAATAAGATTGTTTAGACTAAAGCGCTTATTTTTTATAACGATTAAACCAATACAATTTTGCATACTCAGATTTTGGCATGATTTTAAGATTTGATTTTCTGAAATTCATTTTATTTCTATCGATATGAAGGACTTCATAGCCAGGATAAATTGTTCCTCCGACCTTATTTTTTGCTACTAACTATGGGCAAGCTTTCCGGAATTCTTGTATCTAGATTATCCTTTAGAGTCCACAAATATATTTGTATACGGACCAGATTTAATACTTGAGATTTTCTTAAGAAAAGGAATAGAATTAAATGATTTTGATATTCCTCTAATGATGGCAGATAAACTAACTCCAAATATTCCGGCTGCAGCATCGTCAGTCCACCCAACGATAGGGGAATAATCTGGCATCAGATCAATAGGGAAAACAGTTCAAATAAGTGCAGCAATTATAGGTATTGCGCTTAAAAGTAAAAATTTTTTATGATTGATAAACTTTACAGATTAAATTTTACATCCACAATCTAGACAATAAGGACATGATTTAGGGATGAATTTTTTACAGTTGATGCATTTATATTTCTCCATATTGTATCTCCAAATTATTAGTTTTCCTAATTATAAAGATATGGAAATATCTCACAATCCAAATAAACTAGATAATCCGCTTTCCCATCCAATTGTCTTGCAAATCTTCATAGGTATTGGCCGGAAAGGTTTATCGTTCTTACTACTAGTATTAAGAGAAATTTTTTCAACTACCTCCGAAAGACTCACCCAATACCAAGTTCTAAATTGGACTGCTTCAACTGAAAATGCGAGCCATATAGGTATTCTGAATATTCTTTCAAATGAAAGGAGTTTTTGGATTTCTTCTTCGTCTATGACAAATGATTCATATTTTTCATATATTTTTCTTTCTTTAACATCTACTGCAATTATACCGATTGAATTTATTACTACTAAAAAATCAGGTCTTTTAGTAACTCCCTTGAATAGGCTTGAAAAGCAATCAAGTGATTGATCAATGTAAAGATACGCATATCCCTTATTTTCCAGCCATTCTTTGAATCTTTGTTCAGAATTATTTGATACGACCACGATTATCACAAAAACTAGTAGTAAGTTTAAACTAGATTTTCTCCATATATAAACATATGGGAATAAATTGAGAAATATACAAAAATTAATTTTTCCATTAGTGATATCTATAATATTAATAGTCTAAAGAGAACTTTTATTAATTATATTTTTTATTTAATATCATGAATGATGTTCAAAATGGAAATAATTCAGATTGGGAATTTAAAGGAATATCTAGACATTCAATGTTAATATCGACAGTTCTTTCTAATCGCATTAAAAGTATAGAAGAAAGTTTAATGGACAAATATGATTTAATTCCAACACCAAATCAAGTTTATGAAGAAAATAAAGAATTATTAGAAAGAATAAAAGAGTATATTAAAGAAGATAATAATTTTAGATCAGTATTAATAGAAAATAAATCTTCTGATTTAGGATTTCCTTATAGAATGAAAATTGAACACAAAAATGGAACAATAATAGTTTTTGATGGCATTTCTATACGAAGCTCTAAAATTGTAAATGATAAAAACATCAAAATGGAAGACTTGTTAAAAGAAACAGGATACCCATCCGATTATGATGAAATTAATGATTTTAATGAATGTATCAAAAAAAATTTAGATGTTCGATATCTCCGCTATACCCCTTATAGTTATTATACTATCAAGGAAACTAATTGGGAAAAAATCGGAATAAAATGGAATGGGCAAGAAGGTGAGATATGCCTTATAATAAATGATCCAAATAGATTTGAATTATTTTTCCCACAAAAATATGTAAAAACTGGAGAAGATTTTCATATATATTTGGGAAATGAAAATAAAATACATCAAAGGATATCCCATGACTACTTTATTAAGCGAGAATTAGAAAAATATGAAGGATATTATAAAAATAAATTGGAAGAAGTATTAGGATATCGAAGTGACTTAAATAAAGATTTTGGGGGTATAGCCTCTCCAGCTTATAAATTACTCAAAAAAACCAAGATGTGGGGATTTGTTAAAAATGCTGTCAAATCATTATATCAACTGATAGATTATATTGAAAGGGGAAATTTTCTTATAGATTATTTAGAGCGCAATATTAAAGAGAACATATCTTATATTAATTTACCGCCAGTGATTTTTTATATAGGTGGCGAGAAAAAAGATTTAAATAAAATGAATCGTTTTGAGGAAAAGCATTTTATTGTAATTAGAATTGAAGAAAATAAATCAATATCAAACTCCCCAGAGATTAAATACGCTATACCTTCCTACAACCCTGAAGTCAAAAATCTAAAATATTATTTAGAAAGTACTTCAAAAAATACGGAAAATATTTATAATCGAGAAAAAGATTTACTAACTGCTTATCAAACTGAATTTGGATTATATGGTGTTTGGATTGCTATTATTGCAATTATTATAGCTATGGCCTCTTTATTTTTTAGGTAATTATACTAGAAATATAATTTTAGCTATAAGAAATTTGTATGGCATATCATTCTTCAATCAATAACACCTGAGCCATTTCTTTATTTTTAATAGTTCTATAATAATCTGAGGGATAATTTTCTGGAGTAAATATCTTCAATGCTTCGTCAAATGCTTCTATGGCTTTTATAACATTATCTTGTTTATCTTTAATTTTAGAAAATTCTATATAGACATTGCCAATATTACCATAAATCAAAGCATATTGGTAAGGTTCATTATAGATTTTATATAAAATGAGAGCTTGTGAATACGCATCTAGAGCATTTATTAGATATTGTTCTTTATTTTGATTGTCTATTTCAGATAGTCTCCTATATATTGCCCCTTGAGTGATTTTTATTGAGCCGTAACTTTCTTTATTTCTTTCGAATGTATTTATCAGTAATGAATCTTCACAATATCCAAGCGCAATTTTTAGATTATTTAATGGATTTTCGAAAAAGGATAGTCTACGATGCGTAACAGCTAGATTAAAAAGTATATTGGCATAGTCTCCGGGATATTTTTCTATTGTATAAACTTTCAATGATTCATTAAATTCGTCCAAAGCTAGGTATAAATATTTTTTTCCTTCTGGTAAATCGTTTAGATTAGAATGGGCAACTCCTAGATTACATTTAGCAAATGCGTATTGATAAGGATACTTTTCAAGAGTAAAGAATCTCAAAGCTTCTTCAAAAGAGATTATGGAATTGATAAAATTTGTCTCTTTATCTACGCCTAGCATGGCTAATGTACCATAAGATGCTCCCAAATTTATTTGAATTTTGGCATAGTCGTAACTTACATTATCATCTTTATGGATTTCCAGAGCTTTTTTGAAATAACTTATGGACTCCTTGGAATTTTCTACCCTATTCTTGTATTTAGAAAAAGTTGCATAAATTACGCCAATATTTGTATTTGTTGAAGCGTATTGCGTAGGGTATTTTTCTTTTGTGAAAACTTTCAAAGCTTTATTAAATGAAATTAGTGCATTATTTAAATTCTCATCTCTTGTATTTTCATTCGCATTAGCTCTTTGAGAAAAATTATAATAACATACCCCTTTTTTATGTTCTAGGTCTGCAATAATATCTGGCTTTTCACTTCCATTAAACTTATTCTCAAGGGCGACTATCCTCCCAAATGCTTTGTCGAATAGGCCAGAACTGATATCTAGTTGAATACTTTGAAGAGATTCTTCTATTATCTTTTGATGGTCTCTTCCTTCCTTGTAAGGGATGTATATTGTAAATATGGTGGTTATTATCCCCAAAATTACTCCCAATCCAACAACAATTTTCCAAAACTTCCTCAGTGACTCTTTGTTTATCATTTTAATCTCCTCCGATTGAGGCGTATATGTCTCTTCTTTACCTTGAATCTTAAATATTTTGTCAAATATTATTGGGGCAGATATTAAAAATACTAATATGATAATTCCTACAACTAAAATCTTTTTTATAGCTCCCATGGATATTAGAATACTTTCATATTTATATGAATATGGAAAAATATAGAAATTATTCCCAAGAAAGCTCTAATCTTACTAATAATACTCAAAGAGACTCTTTGCATGAATTAGTTCTCCTCTTCAAAGAATAACTTTTTTTGTATCAAACTATCGATGGCATTTTCTCCAAACATCTCGATGAGCTTTGCCTTGTCTGTAGCCGGATTGTTTTTGAGAAAAAGAAATGCAATTATTTCTTTATCCGAGAGTTTCTCGTAATTCTTTAATAATTCCAAGGAAGAATCTTTTTTTTCAGAATTTATTATAATTCGTATTCTATTCAGCTTATTCTGTTTTTTTATTTTTTTATTTGTTGAGAAAAAAGAGATAATTTTTTCATCCCAGCTTTCTGGGACCAAGGAGCCTATGAAGAAAATCCCAATAGGAACAACTGGAAGTAACAGGATAAAATAAAATGTTTCGAAAGTACTATTATTTTGGTAATGAATAGTTGTTATTTTTGATTCTATATACGTGTCTCTTGATCCTCCCCAATTTGAAAAGGTCAAATAATATTTTCCACGAAGGTCAAGCTTTATTATTTTATCAATTTCTTTAGTGTTTAGAATTTCGTATTCAGAAATAAAACTTTTCCAATTGGGTCCAATTCTCCTAAGATGATTTTCTTCTGACATTATATAGAAATTTATTGGCTCCGTAGATTTCTTTTTAATTTTTATCTCAGATTCTCCAAATAAATTAAACTCATACGATTGAGAGTATCC
>JAAZKM010000204.1 GCA_012799835.1 Candidatus Methanofastidiosia archaeon | reverse complement strand
ATTCACCACCTTCATTTCCAAAATTACAATAAACATCAAAATAATTAAACATGCGGCATCTATTCTAGAAAACATGACTATAACATCACCTACACCAAAATAGGATCAATAGTCCTCTTCTTCCATTATTTCCTTGCAATCATCACAAACGAACTGACCATTGACAAGTTTCAATGTTGATGTGTATGTACCACATATCTCACAAATTCCCCCTTCCGGAGGTGGTGATGCAATGGCACTATCCTCAGGTTCAAATCTCCATTCTTCAAAGGATAATGACAGGATATCTCTAGGCGTAATTATTGCTACAGGTACACCTTCATCCATAACTACTAAATTTCTAATTTTCTCTTGAGTTATCAATTCTGAGGCTTCTCTTATCATCTTTCCACTGCTAATAGTAACAACGGGCGAAGTCATTATTGATTCTAAGGTTACTTCCGATGGCTTTCTCTTTTTTGATACAACTTCCCTCAGTATATCTCTTTCAGAGACTATTCCAACAGGTTCACCAT
This sequence comes from Candidatus Methanofastidiosia archaeon, assembly GCA_012799835.1. Classification (GTDB taxonomy): domain Archaea; phylum Methanobacteriota_B; class Thermococci; order Methanofastidiosales; family Methanofastidiosaceae; genus Methanofastidiosum. The sequence continues at coordinate 10,666 of JAAZKM010000204.1, read as the reverse complement.
CATCTACCACAACTACCGCATTAGAATTATCCTTAGTCATTACTCTGGCTGCATTAGACACAGTATCTTTAGGTTTCATGAGAATTATATCTCGTTTTATCACATTGGATAGAGGTACATCAAGCATTTAAACACCTACATTACCATTTTCAATAAGTGTTCTAAATATTTAAGTCTTTGGAGTAAAAGTTAAAAGGGAATCATAAAAAGTGTCTTTGTGACAAAATGAAGAATATTAAGGTATTTGGTTTAAACTTAGATCCAGATGAAAGAGACGAATCAATATTCAATAAATTCTCAAATACAGATGCTAACTCAATAGACCCTTATGAAATTGTTTCTGATAAGTTAAAAGATTCTAATGAAATTAAATTTATGAAAGTTGGAAAAATCCAAGTAGAGCCTTGGTTAATTCCAAAACCTAAGAAGGAAGATCTTTACATGGTTAACGTAGACAATCTTGTAGCGTTCATAGATTCAGATGGATGTAGAGAATACGCTTCTAAGGTAAAAGATTTTGTTAAAGAAAATGTATTTCCTGATATTCCTTTAATGATACGCGTTGACCATTCAGGAACAAGCGGTTGTATAGAGGCTCTAGCAGAAAAATATGGAAAGGCCAATCTTTCTGTAATAATACTTGACAGCCATTTTGATGGGATAATACCAACCCAAAGATTAAAATTGATACAACATGACATTGAGTTTAATCCAAATACTAAATTCTCAAAAGATGATCCTTATTTGTATAATAGAGTTGACAGCTTCAATGCAGATTCATTTCTTTATTTTCTCCTGAAAGAAAAAAAGATACTACATAAAAACCTCTTTGTTTTGGGAGTTTCCGATTATCCACCAAACGCTGCAAAAAATGCAAAAGACCAGAGAATAAGGGAGTATTATGAATTTTATAAAAAGTTTGAGGATGATGGGGTCACTATTTTACCAAAAAATAAATTAAAGGCTAATTTTGAGATATCACTCAAAAAGATCTTTGAAAAAATTAAAACGCCTTACATCTACATTTCAGTAGATATAGATATAGGCTCAAGGCAAGCATTGACTGGAGCTAGATTCATTGATTATCTTGGTCTTGAAGAATCCGAAATTTATAAGATCATAGATAAATTGAACAAGTATGCAAAAGAGCAAAAAATAGAAATTGTGGGCGCTGATGTAATGGAGATAGACCAATCAAAGGCTGGGCAAAGATTTGGTAAAAGTTATGACAAGACTTACGATATCTCTTTAGAAGTAATAAATAGAATTTTCAAATAGTTGTTAATCCTTTTAATAAATTGGCAATGTATTAAATCTAAATACCAATAATAGATTAAGCTAGAGTGGATATTTAAATTAAAAAATAATAAAAAATTATTATCCTATCTCTTAAGAGTTATCTCAATTGCAGAAACATTTGCACTTGAGTTGTCATCTCTTGTAATGGTCTCTGTTGATGTAGATATTTTTTGTACATTAACATCGTTTACAAATTTGTTTTTGACTATTTCTGCAACATCAACTGCTCTTGAAATTGCTCTACCTCTTGCTTTAATTACTACATTTTCTGTTTCTTTTTTGTTAAGCTGTGTTACAACAGCTAAAACGTAGTTCATTACAGGTTTACTACCGACAAATACGATATTTTCGTCTGACATTATTAATCCTCCTCTACAGTTATTGCATTATCTGCGCACTCGTTAACACATAGGAGACAAGCTATGCAACCCTTTTCGTTAATTACTACTGCGACGTCCCCTTGTATTTCAAATACTCCTACTGGACACGTTGATACACAAATTCCACATCCTGTACAGTCTTCGCTTACTGTTACTTTTGGCATATTATAACCTCAAAATTTTTTTTTAGGTACAATATATAAGATTTACCTTTAGGCTCTAGTGAAATTACATATGCCTGTGTCCCAGCATTAGACTTGATATGCCCATAATAATGGTCATACCTTTACAGCCTAAGAATAGTGGGCATATTAGTTTATATAATTAATCCAAAAGGATGGAAATTTCCTTTATTCTATCCCTTAAATATGCAGCTTTTTCAAAGTCTAAGTTATTCGCTGCTTTTATCATCTCATCGTGCAGATAAGCCAAATATTCTTCAGGATCCTCATCTTTTGGTATTTTGTAATCTTCTTGTTCTTTTTCAGGGATATCGATTTTTTTCTTGATTGTTTGAGGTATTATGTTGTTCCTGACATTGTAGTCATTTTGAATTTTCCTTCTTCTTTCAGTCTCATCAATAGCTTTTTTCATCGAAGATGTGAGCGTATCAGCGTACATAATTACAGTTCCTGAAACATTCCTTGCAACTCTTCCCATAATCTGAATCAGAGAAGTTGTAGATCTAAGGTATCCCTCTTTATCCGCATCTAAAATTGCAATCAATGAAACTTCTGGCAAGTCAAGACCTTCCCTTAATAAATTAATACCTACTAAACAATCATAAGTTCCGGCTCGTAACTCACTTAATAGTTTTATTCTCTCTAAGGTATCAATTTCAGAATGTAAATATCTTGCATTTATTCCTAATTCAAGAAGATAATCTGTAAGATCTTCAGCCATCCTTTTTGTAAGGGTCAACACTAATGTTCTTTCGCTATGTTCTATTCTCCTTTTAACTTCAGATACAAGATCATCAATTTGCCCTTCTCTTTTTCTAACCATAATAACTGGATCTATTAAACCAGTTGGTCTTACGATTTGTTCGACAACTTTTTCTGAAATACTAAACTCGTAATCGGCTGGAGTTGCTGAAACAAAAATAACTTGATTTAACAGCGACTCAAATTCATTGTATTTTAGCGGTCTATTATCCAGTGCAGAGGGGAGCCTAAATCCAAAATTTACAAGTGTTTCTTTTCTTGATCTGTCCCCTTCATACATTCCCCTGATTTGGGGTACTGTTATGTGGGATTCGTCTATTATTAAAAGAAAATCTTTTGGAAAGTAGTTGATCAGTGTATCAGGTTTTTCCCCTGCTTTTCTTCCTGAAAAATAACGGGAATAGTTTTCAATCCCCTTGCAATACCCCATTTCCTGCATCATCTCTATATCATATTTAGTTCTTGTCTCAATTCGATGTGCCTCAATAAGTTTACCTTTGGAGTTTAAATCAGCCAAAACTACTTCAAGTTCATTCTGAATTTCTGTAATTACCCTACCTAACGTATCTTCAGGAATTAGATAGTGACTTGCAGGATAAATATAGATACTTTCAATTTCACCCATATTTGAAAAGTTAATGGGGTGAATCTTTCTGATATTAGTTATTTCATCGCCAAAGAATTCAACTCTTACAATATAATCTGTAAACAGAGGAAAGAGTTCAACTACGTCCCCTCTTGCCCTGAACGTTCCGCTTTTAAAGTCTGAATCGTCCCGTTCATATTGCATTGATACTAACTTTCTTAAGAAATCATCTCTGTCAATCTGTTCTTTTTTTCTTATGGACGTTCCCATTTCTTTATAGGTTTCAGGTGACCCGAGGCCGTAAATGCATGAAACACTTGCTACGATTATACAATCAGACCTTGAAAGAAGGGCTGCTGTTGCAGAATGCCTCATTTTAGTTAATTCTTCATTTATAGAAACATCCTTTTCAATATAGGTATCTGTGTGAGGTAAGTACGCTTCGGGTTGATAATAATCATAATAACTTACAAAATACTCAACAGCATTTTCAGGAAAAAAAGATTTGAACTCGGAATATAATTGGGCGGCCAAAGTTTTATTTGGAGAGATGACCAAGGTGGGTCTGTTGTATTTTTCGATTATATTTGCAACAGTGTAAGTTTTTCCTGAGCCGGTAACCCCAAGAAGTGTTTGATATTTATTTCCTTTTTTAATTCCTTCATATAACTCAGATATTGCCTTGGGTTGATCTCCGTTTGGTTTAAATTCAGAAATAAGTTTGAAATCTCCCACATACAAAATGAATCAAATCATTTTAAATAGCTTATTGGAAGGCTTAAATATTTTAATAATCCTTTCTGTCTTTGAAATGAGGTGTGTTTATTATAATGATAGTCCGGATATAAGATTTTTCGTTATACATCTTTTTCTTTAACTTTTGAAGACTTAAGTGTAAGCAAAGCTTACCAGTTATAGAAATTTTTATTTATCAAAAACTAATTTAAATATATAAATCCAATATGGATTATGGCTCTTTTAATAATATCAACAGTCCCTAATGAAGATATGGCCAGGGATTTATCAAAAATCCTTTTGGAAAAAAGGGTTGCTGCATGTGTAAATATAATACCAAAAGTAAGAAGTAACTACTGGTGGAACGGATCGATAGAAAACTCAGAGGAAATAATATTATTGATTAAGACAACTGAAGATAAATATGATCAGTTAGAGGACCTAATAAGGAAAAATCATCCATATGAAATCCCTGAGATAATAGCTTTTGAAATTAAGAAAGGATTTAACAAATATCTAAATTGGATAAAAGATGAAACTAGGATTCTTCCTTAATTTCAGAAACTTTCGAGCATTCGACATCAGAATATTTATGACAGGAAAATATCTTATCCCCATAGTAGATTGTTTCAAAGTCAAATAGATCAGGGGCCCGATAAAACTTACCATACACTAACAAAAGATCTTCTTCGTTAAGTGCAAATTTTTTTCCGTCTTTAGTTTTAATATAAAAATAATCAGTATCCTCATCGAAATCTATTCTCTTGATGGAGTCATACTTGATATGGGATATTTCGGGAATTGTCTTTATCAGTTTATCATAAAAAAATCCTCCGTTTTTAATATCAAGAAGGATCATCTTACAAATCTTTATCTTATCGTAATAGTTGTCTTCATTGTCTTCTGATGCTAAAAAAGGTTCTTTTTTTTCCTTTTGAAGCTCCTTCAATGCAGATAGCTCCTCAACATAAAGATTATTCTTGTATATTCCAAACACTACCCCTTTTTCTCTTAGCATTTCAAGTCTCTTTATGAAGGAGTCAATATCCCATATGATTTCTACATCCATGTGAGTAGGGCTAAGTATAAGTTATTTAAATGCCTTTTCAAATTAAGCAACATGGAACTTTATGAGCTCATTAATTATATGGATGATTATCTCAAGGTAAATGAAATATCAGATGTTTCGATAAATGGGCTGCAGATAGAAGGAAAAAAAGACGTAAAGAAGATCTGTCTTGGTGTGGATAGTTCTCTTGAAATATTCAAAGAAGCTTCAAAACGGAAAGCAGATCTCATATTGGTCCATCATGGACTTATTTGGGGCGGATTAAAAAATATAAGAGGCCTAGTGAAAGAAAGAATTTCATATCTTTTAGAAAAAGATATTTCTCTTTACGCTGCACATCTTCCGCTTGACATGCACCCTGAAATTGGAAATAATATAGGATTAGTAAAGATTTTGGATCTCTCATACCCTGAACCGTTTGGAGCATACCATGGCGTGAAGATAGGATTCAAGGGAAAATATGAAAAAAAGAAGAGTATCAAAGAAATTTCAAGAAAATTGGAAAAATCATTATCCGCTAAAGTAGAATGTTTTAATTTTGGCCCCGATAAAGTGGAATCTGTTGGAATAGTAAGTGGTGGCGGGGGATCTGCTTTTGAAGATTGTATAAAAGAAGAGCTTGACTTATTTATCACTGGAGAACCTTCTCACGCCATATACCATATAGCCAAAGAAGCTGGAATAAATTTAATATTTGCCGGACATTATGCAACAGAAAAACTCGGAATAATGTCTTTGGGAAAAAATATTGAAGAGAAATTTAAAATTAAAACAGAATTTATAGATATCCCAACAGGACTTTAGCACACTATATCTAAAAGCTTTCCCTTATTTATTGCATTTTTAATTTCTAACGCAATCCTTCTACCTGTAGACATAGGCTTTCCGTATTTAATATAAGTATATGGAGAATATGGCTCAAAAAGATTTGTTCCTGCAACTATTCTAGCTGAAATCTCAAAAATATATATTTCAGCTTCTGGTGTTATTACACCTTCCAAACAAAATGGCCCAAATAATCCTCGTTCAGAGATCAACTGTTTTGATTTTTCTATTACTCTTTCCCCCATTCCAAATATTTCTGGGAGTAGCGATTCTCTAACTGTAATAGGTATATTGCCAACAACAACATAGCTTGGATCAATTTTCTTTAGGGCAAATTGGTCTCTTGCAGAAATTCTTCCAATAGAGTCAACATTACTTTCGTATCTTTTGTCAAAACTCATTATTTCAAGTTCATTATTGAGTAAACTATAGAAATAGTGGAAGTAAGCTGGCACTCCAATAATATATTCCTGGATTACATATTTCTCGTTAATGTGGTCAGCTATCTTTTCGTAAAAATCATCTGTATCTTTAGCAAGGAAATACCCCATCCCACCCTTTGCACCATAGAATTTTACAATTACAGGCCTGTCAATAGTCTCAGGCTTATCAAATATTCTTGGGATTTTTATATTTGCATCAGTTAGCCATTTTCGCTCTAGGTCTCTTGCAGACTCCCATTCTAAAACATCTTTGTTTCCAAAATACATTACTTTAAGATTTTTGAAATCTTCTATTTTCATATATGCAATAAAAGACCCATGAGGAATTAGAATAGTATTTCTTTTCACAAGCTCATCTTGTAAATCAAAAAGTTCCTTGAAATGATCTACTGAGATTATTTCATCAGCAACTCCAAAACTTTTGTAGACTTTTTCAGAGCCTTTTTTTGCAATGCATAAAGTCTTAAATCCTTCATCCTTTGCACCCTTTAATATCTGAAGTGATGAATGACTCCCAAGGGTTGCAATAGTATAATCAGTTACAGCCATTGTGAATTAACTTAACTTATAATACTTAAAACTTTCTATTCTATAGAGCTGAGAGTAAATTATTTAAATTAACACCCGAAAGTGCAAAGTAATGGAAAAAAGGGCATTGATTAGTGTTACAGACAAAAAAGACCTTAAAAATTTTGCAAAGACTTTAGTAGATTTGGGCTTTGAAATCATATCTACTGGAGGAACTTTAAAATTTCTATTAGATAGTGGGATAAATGCCATCCCAATCGAAAATGTCACGGGATTTAAAGAAATGATTGGAGGAAGGGTGAAAACTCTACACCCAAATATCCATGGTGGAATTTTATATATAAGAGAGGATAAGGGACACGTAAATGAAATAAATTCAGAGGGGATAAAACCCATAGATATTGTCATTTGTAACTTATATCCTTTTAAAGAAATTGTAGCAAAAAATCCATCTCTTGAAGACGCCATTGAAAATATTGACATTGGAGGGGTAACACTATTAAGAGCTGCGGCAAAGAATTTCAAATATGTCACTGTTATTGTTGATCCCTCAGATTACGCTTCTATCACAAAAGAACTATTAGAAAGAGGAAATACTTCTTATGAAACTAGGAAAAAATTGTGTGTAAAGGCTTTTTCGCACACAGCAGACTATGATAGTGCAATTGATTCCTATCTTTCTGAAGTACTAACTGATAATAAAAAAATAAGATTTTCTTTTGATTCGGGCAAAACTCTAAGATATGGAGAAAATTGGCATCAAAACGCGTCTTTCTTCAAAAAAGATACAGTTGAACCATCTGCCTCTAATATGAAACAGCTTCATGGTAAAGTATTATCCTATAACAACTATTTTGATATTGAAGCAGCGCTTAATGTGGCAAAGGAGCTTTCCCAATATAATGCTGCAGTGATTGTAAAACATCTTAATCCTTGTGGAATTGCAACTGGAAAATCTCTTTTTGATGCATTGAAAAATGCCTGGGATGGGGACAGGGTATCTGCTTATGGCAGTATAATTGCATTGACAAAAAAAGTTGATCTTAAAACTGCCTCTTTTCTAAAAGGTAGATTTGTTGAAGTTATAATTGCTCCTTCTTTTGATGACGACGCATTAGAATTTTTAAAAAATAAAAGCAAAGATTTAAGGATTCTTGAAACGGGCGAGCTTTTCATTTCAGAAGATAAAGTATACAAATTTTTAATAGGTGGTGTCATCGAACAAGACAGGCCAAAGGGGCTCTATGAAAAATGGGAATGTGTTACAGAGAAAAAGTTTCCAGACAATAAAAAAGAGCTGGGGCTTTTTACAATTATAGCTACAAAGTATACCAAATCAAATTCAATAGTTTTAGGGATGGAGTATGAAAAAGGGTATTTTAAGGTGTTAGGCAGTGGTGTTGGACAACCAAATAGGGTAGATTCCTTAAAAAAACTTGCAATACCAAAAATTTATGAGAATCTTGAAAATATGTGGAATGAAGAAAAGCCTAATGTACCTAAAGAAGTTTTTTTCAAAGAAAGAATTTCAGAGTGCGTTCTTGTTTCAGATGCATTCTTCCCATTTGACGATACTATTAGAGTAGCTGCAGAACATAATATAAAATATGTTATACAATCTGGAGGCTCAATTAGAGACAAAGAAGTTATAGATACTTCTAATAAATTTGGGATATCCATGATCTTTACTGGAATGCGATATTTCAATCATTAAATGTTGTCTTATTTATAGTATTAATAGATATCTAATTTCTTTTTATATAAGGAATGCTTAGTTTAACTCTTCCCACAATTCTAATTAAAACAACAGACGTCTATGTCGATATAATCGTCATGAAATGAATATGTTCAGTATAACAGATTTATGTTGTTCTAGTTTTTCATCTCCCCGAATGATTTGCCTTTTATTGTTCAGATCAGTATTATTTGAAGTTATAACAATTAAATTAAACAAAGAATAGTTTAACTAGCCATAAAAGATTTTGTCAATAATTTAAACAGCGCGAATAAGTAAATATAATATCTAAGATTAGTGAGTGAATAAAATATCCAAATTGTTATTTTTGGATAATTTATACACTTAAGGATTATGAATGAATCTAGATTTCTTTAAAATAATTGTTATCTATTGGGCAAAAGCCTGATAGTAGACCACATACATTTAGTAAATTTAAATATTGAAAATTTCTAAAAAACATACGATAATATATTTAAATATTAGATATAGTTAATTCAAATATGGGCAATGTAAGTAACACTTCTTCTGGATTTTCAAGAGAGGGGAAAGTAAAAAGAGTTTATGACATTTCCGACAATGAAATTGAATTTGAATTTACAGATCGGATCTCAGTTTTTGATAAAATAATTCCCTCCAATATACCATTCAAAGGAGAAACTCTTTGCAGAGAAGGAGCGTTTTGGTTAAAAGAGGCTGAAAAGTTAGGTTTTTTGACTCACTTTATACGAATGACTGATAAAAACAAAATGCTTGTCAAAAAAGTGAATATAATATATAATTACAACAAAATTAACCACAACACGAAAAACTTTCTTATCCCTCTGGAATTTATTTGCAGACATTATGTAGCGGGTTCCCTATATGATAGAATAGAACAAGGAAAGATAAGTCCTAAAGAACTTGGATTCAATAAGAATAAAGTTAATTATGGTGAAAAATTACCTGAGCCTTTTGTCGAAACATCTACAAAACTCGAGCCTATTGATAGGCTTTTGGACAAAAAGGAAGCTTTGGATATCTCTGGCCTTACCGAAAGTGAATACAACAATGTGATTGAAAGTATAATCAAGATTGATTCTAGAATGTCAAAGATAGTTGAAAAGGGTGATTTGATCCATGTTGATGGTAAAAAGGAATTTGGAATGAATGAAGATAGAACTTTAATGTTTATTGACGTTTTTGGTACTGCCGACGAGGACAGATTTTGGGATAAAAAGTTATATGAGGATGGAAAGACTATAGAACTATCAAAAGAATTTGTAAGACAGTATTATTTTAAAACAGGATACAAGAAAAAATTATATGATGCTAGAGAAAACGGCATGCCGGAACCAGATATCCCAGCTTTGCCAGAAAACATGATTAAGGAAGTATCTAATCTTTATATAAATATGTATGAACGAATAACTGGAGAAAAATTTAGGTGATTTATTTGAAAGTGGAAATCAAAGTTGGATTAAAAGAAGGGATTCCAGATCCTGAAGGGGTCAACATTAAAAAATCCCTAAAATTGCTTGGTTTTGAAAATGTTGAAAATGTTGAAGTGAAAAAAAGTTATGTTATGGAAATAAGTGGAAAGGATGAAAAGAAAATTAGAGAAGATATTGATATGATGTGTAAAAAACTTCTCATAAATCCTGTAATCCACGATTATAAAGTGGACATGATAAAATGAGTAGTAAACAAAATGTCTTTGAAATTAATCTTGACTTGCCAGATGAACAACTTCTTGAATTGAGTAATAAAATTGGAGTGGGACTATCGCTAGACGAAATGAAGTCTGTGAAGAATTATTTTAAAGAGAAAGGTAGAAATCCAACAGACATTGAAATTCAAGCGATAGGCCAAGCTTGGTCAGAACACTGTTGTTATAAATCTTCTAAAAATTTACTGAAAAAATTTATTTTTAACATTGAGGCTCCTCAGAATATATTTGTCATAAAGGAAGATGCCGGGGTAGTTGAATTTGATAAAGACTACGCATACGTCTTAGCTTTGGAGAGTCATAATCATCCTTCAGCTGTTGAACCATACGGAGGAGCGGCTACTGGAGTTGGAGGTATTCTTAGAGACGTTGTATGTATGGGCGCACAACCTGTAGCATTAATTGATCCTATAT
>JAAZKM010000203.1 GCA_012799835.1 Candidatus Methanofastidiosia archaeon | reverse complement strand
ATGATTATTTTCATGATTGATACTGACAAGACCCTCGTCCCACGTTGAAAAATCTTTTGAAAGGAACTCTTTTGTAAGTGTAGCCTCTTCGCCCAAATCGTTATAGGCTTTCTGTCCGGCTTTGGCAATTGCCATACGGATGTCGCCGTTTTCGAGTTTTTGAGGGGTAATGAGCGCAGAGGCTCTGTGATAAAATGTTTTGGAGGATCAGAATTTGGAATAACTGGCATGAATAAAAAGAGTTTGGGGAAGCATATAAAAGAAAATTAAAAAAGAGTTTGAATTGATGTATTATAAAAAAGAGTATTTTAATGTTTTTCCCCCGTGAAATACACATAACAGTGTGTACCTGCGCGGTTTCTAGAAATGTACAAATCGCCTGATTTTCTGATATCACCCTCGAAATGAGGTTCAAGAAATCCTTTCATATGTTCAGCTTCTATTATTTCTTTTGTTCGTTTAGGATCTAGCCGGAGTGCAATTTTCTTAGCTTGTTCTGCTAGATCTAATAAATCTTTTACAGTGCCACTTTCAAAGACTGCATGAAAGATCACCCTTCAAATTCACATGGCGCTATTACTACTAATTTCCCAGGAAACTCTACAAAAAGAGGTGAATGCTTTTCATAAGAAAGATACATCTTACCACCTTCGGGTATCAACTCTTTTTTAAACAGTCCTGTATCTTCATCTTCGGTGACTGCCTGTACGATTCCATCACAAAAAGGATATATCGAGATTACCCGCTCTTTTCGCGTGAGCCCATCATAAAATTTGAATAAATTGTCTGGGAGTTCTTCGGGGCGGTTTACCGTGAGGGTAATATCTGGGATGTCTGCCATGATTACGCCTCCATGACAGCGACAACTTTTTCAATCATTGGGATGTCGAAACAGTGATTTGATACGTATTTAAGTTCGTCTTTGAGATCTAGATATTCTTTGCGTGAGAGTTTGAATGTTACGTCTTTTCCTATTGATAGTTTCATTTTTGGTAGCTCCATTTTGTTGTTTTATTCTTCTTCTATTTTTTTAAACCATATCCTTAAAAATCCTTAAAAACTTCTTGATACATCTCGGCTGTATAATTCTCAAAATTTGGGTAATACTCGTTTATAGACCCGACCTGTCGGGCATTCTTATCGCTTTCCCCACATGTCGGGCAGGGTCTTGAACTATTTTTTATTTCTTCATCAGATGGAGGAGCTTCACGGTAATATGAAATTTCCTCCGAAAAAATGGTTCCACATTTGGCACATTTTAGAAAAATTTTGAATTTCGTCATACTTAGTTCACCAATCCTTAATTTTCTCTCCTTTTTGTCTCAGGTCATCCTTCGACAATAATACTACGCACTCAAAGTATATATAACTTTGCACGTGGTATAAACTAAAAAATATAATTATTTAACTTTTTTCCCAAAATAGACATAACACTCAGTGCCATATCTTTTCCGAGAAATAAACAGGTCTCCTGATGCCCGAACAATTCCCTTAAAATGGGGTTCAAGAAATCCTTCCATATATTCAGCGTCATAGATTTCTT
>JAAZKM010000202.1 GCA_012799835.1 Candidatus Methanofastidiosia archaeon | reverse complement strand
ACTGCCTGTTCTTATGAATTGTAAATAGCTATATCCAATACCCAAATACTCCATACAATCTTTAACTAGCTTATCTTTATCGATGTAGTTTGGAGGCCTTATAATCATTAACTCATCTGTATCCAAATATTCCTGGATATTTCTTATTTGTACTCCGCCGACAGTAGATTCAATACTTTGTCCACCCCCGATATACAATCTACAATGGGGCCATCTAGCATTAGGTACAGCCTTACAAATAACTGATTCTATAAGATTTTTCCTATTTTTACTGAGTATTATGTCTCCTTTTTGTAATAAGGAAACAAAAAGTTCTTTTGAATAGATTACTTCCATTATTTCATTAAGGTAAATCAATTTAAAGTATATAATATTTTTGATTATCCTAAATTAGCCACACAAGTTTTTTATATATGTATTACATCCTATATTTGGGGATTTCATGAAAAAAACATTAGGTTTAGTTTTTATTGCTTTAATGTTTGTATTTTGCTTAGGAACTGTATCTGGGCAAAAAAATGTTGCATTAGTTGCAAACACTATTGATTATAATTTAAACAGTAACATTATTTCAATACTTCAAAGTAGAGGAATGGTAATAACATACTTTGGAAAAACTGATACTAACTATAAATCTTATCCGTATATTATTATTATAGGCGGACCTAATGCACCGGAACACACTGGCACACTAGCTTTTCAAATATTACCTTCAAATGAGACAAATAATCTGAAAAGTATTAAAGGGTATGAGGTATTTTATGAAAAACGAGATCAATGGATTTCTAAACAGAAAGTTTTTGTTGTTGCGGGAAGTGATAGAGATTATACAAGATCTGCTGTTCAAAATAATCTCGTTACACTCATAGATAGGATTGTAGAGGATACCGGGAGTCAGGCAGTATCGTATAAATTAATTAATTCCTCTCAGTTAAAACAGTTAATCGCTAGTGGTGAGTCTCTTTTTATAATCGATGTAAGAAGTCCTGATGAGTATAAAGCTGGACATATTTATGGTGCAGTCAATATAACGGGAATCGAATTAGGCTCTGTACTTTCAAGTATACCAAGAGATAAAAAAATCATAGTGTATTGCAGTACAAGCCAAGCGGCCATATCAAATGCACAGTTTTTAGCAAACAAAGGATTTAACAATGTCTATGCATTAACAGATCCTTATTTAGTGTACATAAATAGTTAATTCTTTGAATTCCAGATGTCCCTAGTTTTCTGTATGCTTATTTCATTACATTATAGTAGTTGCCACATAACGAAATAAAAAAATATATGCTTTTATGGATTTTCTGATAGTCCCAAACTTGATGAGCAGGATATGTCCATAGTTTGTTCAGGAAAAATATCTCCTTTTGTCATTTTATCCATTTCAACATTCTTTCGTCTTTCTAGCTCTTCTTTTTCTAAAACTCCATAAGCAACTTTCCCGATTAAAGTCAAAGGCAGTTCTTTTCTAAATTCAATCTCTTCCGGACAGCTCCATTTTATTAAGTGCTCACGACAATATCTTATAAGTTCCTTTTCTAATTCTTCTGATTCATTAGAGGGATCTTTTAAGGATACGAAAGCTTTCACACTAGCCATTTTATGAGGATGTGGAACTCCAATTGCACAAGAAAATGCAACAGCAGGATGAGTATCTAGGACATCTTCAATTTGAGAAGGGTATACATTCATCCCTGAAGAAACTATAATTCGTTTAAGTCTTTGCTTAAAATAGATAAATCCATCAGCATCCATAGATCCTAAATCTCCGGTATGCAACCACTTTAATCCATCAGGATGAATTTTAATTGTTTTTTCTGTTTCCTGGGGATTGTCTAAGTACCCTATCATTAAAGTAGGCCCGCTGATACAGATCTCACCATCCATTTCAGGAACGGCCTCTTCAAAAGTGCCGAGTTTAACTATCTTGACCATCGTATCGGATAGTGGTATTCCAACACTCCCTTGACGATAAGTATCTCGAGGCATAATTGCAATACCCGATACAGACTCAGTTAATCCATATCCTTCTCTTAAAATAATTTTTACACCAGACTTTGCAACCGCATTTTCAAATTCTAGTTTAATTTCATGAGGAAGACGATCCCCACCACAAAATGCCCCCTTTATACAGCTAAAATCAATTTTTGAGATATTGGGATTTCTAGAAAGTGCTGCATAAAGAGTTGGAACGCCAGCTATGTAGTTTGGCCTTTTTTTCTTTATTAAATCTAAAACTGTATCTGCTGAAAATTTGGGAACCAATATGCACTTAGATCCACTCATAAAAAATGTATGTACACAAACACCGAGCCCAAATCCATGGAATATTGGAAGGATTGCAAGAATAGAGTCTTCTTCTACAATAGATCCTTGTGCGATAGCCTGCATAGATAAACAATTAAGATTGTAATTTGAAAGTTCAATCCCTTTCGGAACTCCTGTAGTCCCCCCACTATAAAGTATAACTGCAAGTTCATCAAATCCTATTTCAGTGTTTTCTGCTTGAGGATAATTTGTTTTAATTAGTTCATTCCACCAATAAATTTTTGGATTAGAAGGAACTTTTTTTATTTTTCTCCCTGTTGTCAATTTAAATCCAATCTTTTTTAAAGGAGGTAAATAATCATTAATTTTTGCAAGAATAAGTTTGTCGATTGATGTATCATCCATAATATCTTTAAAGTTATTATAAAAAGCATCAAGAGTGATAGCATATTTACTTTTACTTAGATTGAGGTAGAATTTTAGCTCCTTAGGAGGGGAAAGTGGATGTATCATGCTTGTTACCCCTCCAATTTTATTTGCAGCATAGAAGCAAATAAGTGCTTGGGGGCAATTTGGCATGCAGATTGTTATTCTATCTCCCTTTCTAATACCGAGTGCGTATAAGGCATTGGCAAATCGATTTATATCACTTAAAAACTCCCTATAAGTTGAAGTATAGTCTAAGAAATCATAGGCTATTCCATCTGGATTCTTTATAGAGGCATCATAAACAACTTCATAAATTGTTTTTTTTGGATAATCTATGGATTCTGGAGTATGACTATCATAATATTTAAGCCATGGTTTCTTTTCGTACATTATTACCCTCCGTAGCCTCTAAATAATCCTTAATATCCTCTTCAGAGGGAGGATTTTCAAGAATCTCTGGATTTTGCATAAAGTTCTTAAATAATTCAATTGCTTTAACAAAATATATTCCTTCACTTATTCTATCATCGAGAGTATATCCCAATCTAACTACATCCTTTATAGTTAATTCGCCATTTTCATCAACTATGGGGGCTTTATGAATTTTACCGATAGCTATAAAATTTGAAGTGTTGCCATATTCGAATAGATGGTGAAAAACTGAATTAAGACCTAAACTACCGAGATTTGTGACATAAACGCTAGCATACATAGGATCATTCTTAACAATTGAGGCAGGTAAAATCCCGTAATAATCTAGCCCTCTCCAGATCCACATAATAAATCTAAGTATAATATCTGGAAATTTAATTAGCAAGTCAATCTCTTTTTCTTCATGTTTCTTCTCGTCTCCTCTGCCATAGTCAAGAGATTCCGCCATTCTCCTAATAACAATATCTAATGTATCTCTGGGATCAAAAGTAATTTTGATATTTGAATATTCTGACTCTTCATCTAATTTTTTTTTCACAATCATTGAAATTTGTATTTCATTTCTTTGAAATAATCTCCTCCCCATTACAAATCTATTAAGCTGGGGCCTCATCGCTACAGTTCTAACTAAAGAAGCAAGAAAAATGTGAAAAAATTTAACTTTTTTCTCATTAAGCCCGAAGTTGACTCTTTCCATATATTCTATAGTTTTTCCAACCTCTAATTCAAAGTCAGCATAGATTGCAGATTCCGTTCGCGTTTTCATTACGAAAGGATAAATTCTTCTATAGTTAGAGAGTGTTCTAATCTGTTTACCATCGCATCTATCGCCAAAAGCCATAAATATCCCCAAATGTTGATATATTATTAGACGTTTGACGTTTTTCTTTATAATGTTTTCCTTTTTAAGGTGTTGGAAAATTTCTATTAATCATGATAAGGAGATTTATAAATATTAACTATCCCTCCTTCATCTTTGAAAGTAACAATTGGTTCAAATTTATTAAAAAATTCAATTGCGTATTTCGGAGTTGTTTTCTCATAAGAATCGATTACTATATATTCAATTTTATTATTAATTAAAGTTTTTTGTAAAAGAGATGGATCTTGAGGTATTTGATAAGTCTTCCTATGTGAAAAATAATGAATTTGTCTAAATGATTGGGCCATAATTTTTGAATTTGAATCCGTGTTCTCTCTAAGCCAGATACCTGCATCGTCCAAAAGACCATAGGATACTACATTCGAGTCTAATATAGAAACTGTTGTACCAAACTGGAACAACACAGCTACGATCATAAATGTCAAAGTTATATCTTTTCTCTTATCTTTAAGATATATCAGTGCTAAATAGGCAATAAGAAAGTATGCAGCTAATAAATACCTCGGCTCTTGGACGGGCCATAGTAATGCTGAGATTATAATAAGAACTCCAAATAGTAAAAATATATTTTCTGATTTTTTGATCCCCATAATTGAAATTGGAACAATTGGTATAAATGAGCTAATAAGAAATAGGGGTAAAGTTCTAGTGAAAAAAGTAGAAATATTTGATCCTATCTTAGGCAATAAATATGCAGAATGGGAGACAAAAGGCGTCTGGAAATGAGAATATGACCATATTGCCCAGGGGAGGGCAAATAGTACAGATGATGCAATATTAATTCCAACTTTTTTATTTTTATTGAACACATAATATGCCCAAATGGGGAATGTATAAATAAATCCCACAGATTTAGTTAAGAATGCCGATCCAACTAAGATTCCCAATAGTACATGTTTTTTATAAGAATCTTCTTTTTTTAAAAATAGTAGATAGGCTGCCATTACAAAAGTTAGCATCGGAATTTCACGAATTACGTTAATTGAGTCATAAAAAATGATAGGTGAAAAGAATACATACAATGAACCTAAAAATGACATTTCTAATGAAAACTTTTTATCAAAAATGAGGAAGATAATTATTGAATTAATAATTGAAAATAAAGGAACAACAAGAAATATCCCGTTTTCTCCAAAAATCCCTATGAAAAGAGCAAGAAATATGGGTAAAATGGGGGGTACATCACCGGGATAACCGTTAAAAAAATAGCCATTTCCGCTAAAAAGGGAATAACCTAAAGATGCATACAATCCCCCGTCATATATAAGCCCATAATGCGGAACATAGTAAGCTAACGAAATAGTGGATATTATCACTATAAGGATAATGTAATTATTTCTATTCATTACTATACGCATCATTCAGAGAAAGGAGGAGATTTATTTATATGATTAATGTAAACCGCGGGATTACTCAATACTAGTTTGAAGCTTTAATGGCCTCCAAAGCTTAAAAAATAACATCTAAATAACTTTTAAGTTAAAACAACTAGGAATATACTATAAGAATATTCTTTTAATAACGCCCAAAGTAGCCCATATATGGCAAATGAATTCGACCAAGCATATGAGTTTGTTATTAAATCTTGTAATTATTTGGGCAGTATTTGTTCACTAAAAGACGAAATTGAAGTTTGGGAAAAGAAGGAAGAAGACATGATTTTTATTATTGATAAAAACTCTGAAAGATTTTTATCTCGTAAAAAGGAAGATGACCCAGATTGGTATGAAAATTCAAGGAGTATGTTAAATTCTCTTATTGATAGTAACTTTAGTTTATCATTATGTTTATATTAGTTATAATATATAGTATTCTATATTTTTTTATAATCTATATATTTTTGGACGGAATATTTATAAATAGATTATAAGTGGTAATATTATGAACTATAGGGCCATTATTTACAATTCTGCCAGTCTTAATGCCCCTAAAAATATACTTCAATTTCTCTTCGGTGTTATACTGTATGCTAGTTTAAACGGCGAATACCATCTTATGAAAATAATAGTGGCTGTTTTTGGATTATCCTTGGGATTAGGGGCAATATACATGTTCAACGATCTCACAGACTATGAAGAAGACAAAAAAAATCAGATGAAGATATCGTGGAAAGCCATAGCCAACGGTAGCATATCTATCCAAAAAGCTAAATATCTTATTGTGTTTTTAGCAATTTCTGGAACTACCTTATCTTTTTTGTCTGGAGTTAATTTTTTCATTATATATACTGCCATAGTAGTTTTGAACTTGATATATTCATATCCAAATATTAGGCTCAAAAATCATAAAAACAGTTCACTAATTGTTATCACATTGATTCAAATATTGAAGTTTTCAAGCGGATGGTTTTTATTCACTTCCAGTTTCAAAGAATTCCCCTTTCCTTTTATTATTTCTTTGTCAGTAGGTTATTCGCTTTTATTTTT
>JAAZKM010000201.1 GCA_012799835.1 Candidatus Methanofastidiosia archaeon | reverse complement strand
TAAATGTTTCAGTTCCTAAAGGAACTAATGATATGTCTGGGATAGTCCAATTGAATTGTGCAAATGGCGAATTAGGCATTACATAAACTTTTTGGTTTTTAATTATTTGATTTCCTTTTTTTATTATTACTGGAACATGATAAAAAGTAGGTATCTTTGATTCACAAGATATTTTAAAACTAAAACCCAATTCTTTATTAGAAGTATCGCCCGTTGGTCTAGAAATAAGATTTGGCGTAACCTTAAAATCCTTTACTGCAAAATTTAATGCATGTGTCCACGTCCTGCAAGCACTATCATTGTTTGGATTCATATTTTGACCAACAGCAGCATGTCTTGGATCAACTGTAGCACATACCTTCAGAATATGTCCTTCTGCATACACTTTGTTTGTCATGTCTACTTTCTTATTATATTCCAATACTTTATCAGTTGTTAACACATCTGTACTTGTAGTAGTATTGTTAGTAATGGCATCACCATGTTCAAAATTAACCACAATTGTTGCGAATGGATTTTCTAAAGAATTAAGCGGATCTCCAACAGGATGCAAGCCTTCTGGTTTACCTACTTTATATTGTACGGTATATGTTTTTCCCTTAACAATTTCTTTTACTTCATTCCCAGAACTATCAAGAAGGACTATATCTTCTTCTTCAATACTCATATCTCCTTCTCCAACTGTTCCAGTCTTAAAAATAATATCTAAATAATCATCACTTAAATCATAATTATCAAAGTTTTTGTAATACAACGCTGGAATTGATGCTCCTACTCTCAATTGACCATTGTTTGGCAAAACAGAATCTGGAGTTTCATATTTTATTAAATTAAAACCTCTTTTACCATTATTATATATTGAATCCAAAACAGCACATCCGCCATCATTTGTTGAAATAATAACTGGTCTACTTGTTAAATTGATAATATAAGGCCAATTAGAAACAACTTTTTTCCATCCAACATTACCATTTGAATCATACTTTACTATAAAGTCACTACCATACCTATCGTCTATTTCTAAGTCCTCCAAGTCTCCATCCGTTGAATATGATTTTCCATAAACAATACAACCTCCATCTTGAGTAGGAACTAAACTATAAAAATCGGTATTATCATTGCGTTTATCAGAACTTCCAAAAGTATTGCTCCACAAAATCATTCCATTGGGATCGTATTTTTCAATAAAACCTGTATGTGTACCCACATATTTTTCAAGAGTACCAGTAATGATAAATCCATTATCACTAGTTACTTCTATCGAATATATTGTTTTGTCAATAGCTTTTTCCCATATTAAGTTACCAGATGAATTATATTTTATTAAAAATTGTTGTCCACTTTTTTTACAACTAACGATAAATCCTCCATCTTGAGTTGTTGATACAGAGTTAAAAACTTCATCAATATAGTGATTTGAGTAAATTCCTCCACCCCAAGTTTTTTTCCAAACAACAGACCCAGTAGAAGAATTTATTTTTTGAATAATGGCATCATATCCTCGTTTTTCAGTAGGTACATCCGAATACCCAACTATAACAACAGAATTTCCGTCATCGGCTAGTATTATTGAATTTATTCCAGTCGCTGAACTTCCAAATGGTCTATATTCCCACATAAAACTACCAAATGAATCAAACTTAAAAACACAATCTATATCCCAACTATTACCTGTTTGAACAACGTATCCACCATCACTAGTTTGTATTATTTTTTTTGGACTTTCCAGCGAAGAAAGATAACTTGTTTTCTTCCAATCAACAGTTCCATTAGAATTAACTTTAATCATTAATAATTCATCATCTTTTTTACCTAATGCAATATATCCACCATCACTAGTTTGTATTGCATCAAAAATACGGGCATTTTCGGTTGCTGTTGTTAGAATGATTTCATCTTCTGACATCGTAAATGGCGTTATTCCCCACATAAAATTAGCGTAACCATTAGAATTTATCGAACTAAATGTTTTATCATAACTGGGAACATTTATGAAAGTCCACGGGATATTATCTTCTTCAACATTATTATTGGAAATCAAAGCCGTAGACATTTGATTAAATTTTGTTACAGTAGATTCAGAACTTGTATTTTTAATTTTAGCAGAAGCAGTATATTTTTTTCCTCTTACTAATTTTTCGTAAATATTTGTAGTTACTTTACCAGTAATTTCGTCTCTAATCGCTTCTCCTACCTTGTTTCCTTTTTCGTCTAATATTGAAAGGTTTACAAGTTTGACATTTCTTTTATCGTTTTGTGATTTTACTACTATTGTCCTGTAATAACGAGTACCTCCCGACAAATGATATCCTTTTAATATTCC
>JAAZKM010000014.1 GCA_012799835.1 Candidatus Methanofastidiosia archaeon | reverse complement strand
GCTAAGGTTTTAAAAGATGGAATCAAGATGTATCCTACCGGAGTTATATTTTTTTATCACGCATTGGATAAAAAACGACCGGAATCTTTTAAGGAATTTGAATCCAATATCTTTTCTGTAACAAATCAACTTACCTATTCTGAGTTCAAGCCCGGTTTAGAGTTGGATATCTGTGTTTTTATCAATGGTTTGCCCATTTTTACCATGGAGTTGAAGTCTAAAGCATCTTCCACTGGATGGACATATAAAGATGCGGAAGAACAGTATAAGAATGACAGAGATCCGAAAGAAATACTGTTTTTGTTTAAAAGATGTATTGCTCACTTTGCCTTGGATGAGAACAATATATCCTTTACAACCCGATTGGCGGGCAAGTCCACCTATTTTATGCCCTTTAATAAAGGGGATGGAAATAATGGAGCAGGCAATCCCATTGGTGAGGGAACTATGACCGATTATCTGTGGAAAACTTTTTTGGATAAGAAAACTCTTGCCAAATTGATTGTGGATTATGTCTATGTAGAGAAAAAGAAAGATGAAAACACCGGCAAAACAAAGGAAACATTGATCTTTCCGCGCTACCACCAATGGCGAGTGGTAGAGAAATTGGTAAAAGATGTAGAGGAAAATGGTGTTGGGGAGAAGTATTTGATTCAGCACTCTGCAGGTTCGGGCAAGTCTAATTCCATCACTTGGCTTGCTTACAGACTGGTGAAAGTCGAACAAGATGAGAAAAATCTTTTTGATTCGATAATCGTGGTTACTGACAGAAGAAATTTGGACAAACAAATATCTGATAATATCAGAAACTTTTTGTCTATATCCTCCAACTTTGCCCATTCAGATTCATCGAAGGATTTGGAAAAGTTGTTGGTTGACGGGAAAAAGATTATTACCACAACTGTACAAAAGTTTCCCTATATCATTGAAACCATTGGTACGAAAATGAAAGGTAAAAACTTCGCAGTTATCATAGATGAGGCGCATTCGTCACAATCCGGCAAGGCTGCGGCTTCTCTATCTGCCTCTATTTCAGGCAAATATAATGTTGATGATGAGATGGATACTGAAGATTTTATCAATGTTATCATAGAATCGAAAAAGATGCCGGAGAATGCTTCTTATTTTGCCTTTACAGCTACACCTAAGGCAAAAACCATTGAAATGTTTGGTTCGGTTTTCTACCTTTATTCCATGAAGCAAGCTATTGAAGAAGGCTTTATCAAAGACGTGTTGAAAAATTATACTTCTTATGAAAATTACTACAGAATTTATAAAACCGTTGAGGATAATCCTCTTTTCGATTCAAAGAGAGCTGCTAGAAAAATAAAAAAATATGTGGAAGGACAAGAGTTTCCTATCAGACAAAAGGCAGATGAGATGGTGAAACACTTTATTCATAACTCATCTAAGAAAATTGGTGGTAGAGCAAAGGCTATGGTGGTTACATCTTCTATTATGTCGGCTATTGAATACTACTTTGCTATCAGTGATATTTTGAAAACATATATGAGTCCCTTTAAAGCTTTGGTTGCCTTTTCAGGTGAAAAGGAATACAAAGGGGTAAAAGTTACGGAAGCATCGCTAAATGGATTTTCGGATAAGTTGACAGCAGAAAAATTCAATGCGGATGAGTACCGATTTTTGATCGTGGCAGACAAATATCAGACAGGTTATGATGAACCTTTGCTTCACACCATGTATGTGGATAAAATCTTAACGGATGTAAAAGCAGTTCAAACTTTATCCAGACTAAACAGGTCACATCCCCAAAAAATCGATACCTGTGTATTGGATTTTGCCAATAATCCGGAAGATATACAAGCAGCATTCCAACCTTTCTTCAAGGAAACAATGTTGATAGAAGGTACAAACCCAGATAAACTTTATGAAATTCTGGGAAGATTAGACTTTTTGGGCGTGTATGAAGAAGAGGAAATTGAACGGGTTATTGATATGTTCTTCAAAGATGAGCAAAGGCAATATATCGACCCGATTATGGATAAATGTGTTGAGCGATACGGTTATCTTGGAGAGGAAGAGCAAGTAGAGTTTAAATCCGGTGTAAAGTCCTTTATTAGGACTTATAACTTCCTTTCAGCCATTCTTCCAATTGGGCAAGTAGAATGGGCAAAAAAAGCGATTTTTTTTGAACTATTGGTTCACAGATTGCCAACACCGAGAGATGATAGAGGATTAGATGAAATTATAGAAGCTATTGATCTTGAATCTTATCGACTTGAGAAGAAAAATGAAATTGATATTGCTTTATCCAATGAGGATGGGGAGTTGAAAGCACAGCAAATAAAAAGTGGACAAGTATGTGATCCGGATATAGAGTATCTTGATGTGATTGTCGCCAATTTTAACGATATATTTGGCAATATTAAATGGGAGGATAAAGATAATGTTGCAAGACAAATTAAGGAAATACCCGGAATGGTTGTAAAGGATATACGTATTTCCAATGCGGTTCAAAATTCAGATGCTACCAACATAAGAATAGAATATGATGTGGTCCTTCAAGATGTGATGCGAGCAGTAATGAGAGATAACATGGAGCTTTTCCTACAATTTACATCCAATTCACAATTTAAGAAATGGTTATCCGATTCAGTATTCAAAGAAGTGATGAGAAAAATAGAAAATACAGGGAGAATTTAGAAAACCCCACCCAATTAGAGGAAGTTAGAGGAAATTAGAGGGAAATTTCCCCTAATTTGATTTCGAATTGATGATGGTGCAATTTTGATTATTATATTGGCTGTAGAGACGCAATGCATTGCGTCTCCCTAACGGTATTCATAACGTTATTTGACCATTATTTTTCATTTGTAGAGACGTTGCATGCAACGTCTCTACGACGATATTTGGTCATTATTTTTC
>JAAZKM010000200.1 GCA_012799835.1 Candidatus Methanofastidiosia archaeon | reverse complement strand
TATAGCAAGAATGAGTTAGGCATTTCTGGTGTTTGAATAATTTGATCAAATGCAGGAATATTATATGAAAATGACTCCCTATTTTCAAAAATACTATACATTGATTTGAAACCTGGTCGTATTGCGGCAACAAACGCACAAAGTTCTGATATGTTTTGTGGTTGATATTTCATAACTCTATGCTTTGTAGAATTTTGCTCAACTTGATTAATACCTAATGTATACCCATTCTTGTAAACATCCCATACTTTTTGATTATCTCTACATAATTCAATTAACTCATCTTCATCATGTGGTTCTAATCCAATTCTTTGATAAACCCTTTTAATAACTTCAACCACGCTT
Organism: Candidatus Methanofastidiosia archaeon; assembly: GCA_012799835.1. Classification (GTDB taxonomy): domain Archaea; phylum Methanobacteriota_B; class Thermococci; order Methanofastidiosales; family Methanofastidiosaceae; genus Methanofastidiosum. The sequence goes on along the minus strand of JAAZKM010000200.1, from coordinate 4,540 downwards.
ACTTTCAATAAATCATTCTTGAAAAATTTATAATCCTCTGCCCATTTACCATCCATAATTGTACAGATGGATTCTTTCTTGCTTGCCTTAGATTTTATTTTTATTAATCCTATTTCTTTGCGAATATTGCCTTGATAGATTAAATACGCACAGGGATGGATCTTATAATCACTAATAATGTCTAAATAATTTTCACTATCTTTTAGTAATTTATGGTATTGTTTATCGACATAATCATAAAGAATTATATTTTCTTTCTCGTCTTCTTCCGCATGTTTTAGTGCATTCTCGTATTTTTCTATCTGCTCAGATACGGTGTTAGCTAAATTAAAATCAATCTCTTTTGCTCTGGCATACATTTTCCATGCAGATTTTGCTTTCATAGTTCCATAAGCAATCATAGGATAAGAAAATTCCTTACCTTCTTCACCATAAATATCTGTAAAAATTTCTGTTTGTGCTTCTGCAAATACTTCAGGATTTCCTGTATTAAAATCAATATCCGCAAGTGATTTAGATTCTAAAATACGTGTAGGACTAATAAATCTTTCAGGGTACATTTTAACTGGTGCTGATATTCTATCAATTTTAGTAAAGTCTAATAGATAATTTGTAAAATAAGATACTGCCGATCCACGACCACTATTTGTAATTAATCCACCCTTAGAAACTGCTCTTTTAATTATTTCATAATTAAGCAAGAAGTAGTCTGCATGTTTAGTAGTAATAACATCATTTATTTCTTTTTGAATTTCTTCCTCATATTTTGCCCACATTTCTTTAGGTTTCTTATGCTTCTTTTCTTCCCATTTACTCCAAATTAAATCAGTATATATTTTATTTTTTTCTTCTTGGGTTAAGTTAGGATAAAGTGTTGGCATCTTAATATCAAAATTAAAACAGGGATTATCATACTCTTGAACAGATAAGAATATATTTGTGTTTTCCATTGCTTCTTCAATTTGTGCTTTAGTTAATGCTCCTTGCTCAATAAATCTTTGATATGCTGTATCTCCATCAGGATAATCTAAATACCAGTCACTTTCCTCATCATAGATAATATTCTTTGACTTTATGTATTCATCTCTTTCCCATCTTTTATCCTCTGAAATATAGTGACTATCGCAACCCATAATGATAGGGATGTTCCATCTATTGGACAAATCCACAATACGTTTATTTAAATCATATTGTGATTTTACATTATGGTATTGGACTTCTAATAAAAAATTATTGCCAAAATGTTCATGTAATTGTTTTATTATATTATCGTCATCATATTTCCAGAAACCTAAACATGCGGAAGTAACCCATACATCATTTTTAGGTAAAGACAATATTAATTCTAAGTCTATTCTTGGTTGGTAATAGAATCCTGTAATATTTGCTTCTGCTAAAATATCATTTATAGATTGTCTGCCATTTTCATTCTGAGCAAAAATACATATATGAGCATTAGTATTATCTTTTTCTTTTCTATTTTTTACCCAATATGCTTCTGTACCAAACAAGAATTTAAGATTATATTTTTTTGCTAATTCATATCCTTCTATATATCTTCCTTGTGTGCCATGCTCCATTGTGCTAATAATTCCATGTCCTAATTCTGATGCACGTTTAGCATAATCTTCATTTTTAGTAACTGAATCAGGAATGCGTATATTTGTGTAATGTGAGTGCCGATGATAGTTTTGATATATTCTAATCTTAATCACCTCTCATAAATTCTGGTTTATTGGTATCTCTCGGATCTGGTAATTTTTCATTATATTTTTCTTTATCCCATTTATACTGAATGTCGAGTTCATCTAAATTAGTCCAAAATCTATATGAAGGTAAATCAAAATACAATCCCATTTCTTTATCCTGTGTTCCGGTAATCCTATTTTTAAATAAATCTAAAATACAATCATACTTTACAGGTTCAACTTTATATCCACCCTTATTGTCTGGAATACCTTCTTTTTCTTTGGGAGTAACTCTATGTATTGCCATGACATAATGTGCCAAATTAGTAATATCTCCACTTCCAGAAATGTCTAATTTAGTTAATCTCCTTATTGCCTCAAGTTTTCTTGGATGTGCTACTAAATGAATAAGCACATTAAATTTGTTTGCAAAATTAACTAATTTAATTATAAATTCTTTTTGTTTTTGCCACAAACCATCAATACCGCACTCTAAGTCTACCATCATTAAATTATCTATAACAAAAACCTTTACTCCTTTTTTCCTTGCTAATTCTTCCATTTTAGAAAGTATTGTTGTTGCAGTATGGTCTTTATCATTGTCGTAAACAAATATTCTGCCCCTATACCAATCCCTCATCTTTTGCCGGATTTCAGGTTTAATTTTTCTAATATGATTATCTTCTACTTTTATATGTCTTCTGCCAGCAAAATTTAATTCCAACCAGTTTTTCAATTGTGGCTTGGTAAGTTCGCCACTAAATACAAAAACATTATACCCTTGATTTAATGGTGCAGCAATGCACATCTGATTGACAAGAACTGATTTTCCACTACCGTTTATTCCTGTGATAATATTTAGACAACCAAAGAAGAATTTATAAATCCAATTATCTAATATTTTAAATCCAGAATAAATTCCTTCTGAATTTTGTAAATCAAAGTCTTGCACATTTGCCAAATCAATTATGTTAGTAATTGGCATTTCTCTGGCGTTATTTATAACTTCTAATACTTTTTCTTTACCAAAAAAATATAGGACTTCATTTATATCATTAATTTCAATAATTTTACCATTTTTTTCTATTTTCGTTGGAGGGGCAACTTCATAACACTTCCATTCACCTAATCTTGGAATTACATCTCTTTTCATTTTTATACCTGGCTCATCATTATCAGACCATATTATTATTTTATTAAACTGTTCAAGAAAATCCCAATTTTCTTCTATCCATGTTTTATCACTTGCTCCAAAAGGAACAGATACAGAATTTTTAAAACCAGATTCAATCGCAGCAAGACAGTCAATTTCTCCTTCACATATTAATAAAGGTTGTGACGGATCTACTTTATTCATATTAAAAAGAAGAGGAGTGGTGTCAGCATTTTTTTGACACCAACTTTTTGTATCACCTTTTTTTAATTTTCTTGATGGTCTATATTTAACCATAGTTAAAACATCGTTAGAATCATAATAATTAAATACTATATTCCCGTTGTCATCTTCGCCAATGTCGCAATAATCAAGTGTTTCTTTACTTATACACCTTTGAGCAAGATATTTTTCTACCTTATTTTTGTTGGGATTACTTTCATATTTAGGATATTTATATTCCCTTTTTGTTTTTACACTTCTTTCCCCAAATTTATAATTAATTCCGGTTTCATTGAATAACTTTTCTACTGCTTCAAGATATGTAAGTCCCTTTGACATATAGTGATCTATAATACCATAGTTTTTTGAACAACCGAAACAATGAAAACAATTATTTTTATTATTCCAAACCAAAGAAGGAGTATTTTCTTCGTGCCAATTACATATTGCTTTCAGATTCTTTTCATCAAAATCTTTAAGATTTAATTCTTCTGCAATAATTATTGCTGCTTTCTCACCTAATATATTTTTTGCTTCGTTTATTAATTCTTTAGGTATTATCAATATTACACCCCCAAATATCTGTCACTATAAACGCAATTCAACCTCTGTGAGCAAATATTTGAACACCAAAACTCTCCTACATCATCACCTTTTTTAAATTCATTATCTTTATATATTTTATCTATATTACCAACTAACCAATCTATTGATTCTTGAAAATCTTTCTTATTAAATTCTATTGAATACCAATCATTTATTCTAATCATATTTAAATTTAATAATTTAGGATATTTACCATATTTTTCTTTAAAAGGAATGCTATATATGTAAAGTTGACGGAAATTGTCTTTATGTATGTGTCTACCACATAACATTTGAATATATTCTTCTTTATTATGTTTTTTGGTTAATCTTTTTAAATGAAATTTACCTTTGGTTTTATGGTCTATTATTTCATCTGGACATTCTAAATCAATTTTTCCTGTAAAATTATATTTTCCAACTTTGAACAAATATTCTCCTTCTACTTTTAGAATTTCTTTACTGTCAAATCCTTCAAAATTACAAAAATATTCTAGTCCTTGATTATAATATTTTTCTTTCAAATCAACATAGTTATTTGGAGGAAAATATTCTGTAATATATTTATCAAAATTATTTTTGTAATATGTTGCTAATTCATATGTTTCTAATTCACCTTTAAGATATTTTTCTAATGTTTCATGTGCAAGTGTCCCATATTGACCAAATACTCCGTCAAGAGACGGTAAACATTTTACATATTGTAAGTAAAAACATTTTGGGCATCTAGAGTATGCCTCTACTCTACTAAAACTCCATAAAAAATCATCTAATATAAAATTTTGGATAATAATTCATCACCATCCTTACAAAATAATAAGGGGAGATTTGCTGTCTCCCCTTTACTTTAGTAATAATTATTACTAAAACGGGATATCATCATCACTTATAT
>JAAZKM010000199.1 GCA_012799835.1 Candidatus Methanofastidiosia archaeon | reverse complement strand
TTGTTATGTGATATCAAGTTCTTGACATTTTCCAATAGAAATGCCTTAGGTTTCTTTTCTCTTAAAATCTCTTTTATCTCAAAGAACAGAGTGCCTTGTGTTAAATCTTCAAAGCCGTGTTTCCTGCCCAATGAGTTTCTCTTTGATACGCCAGCCAGAGAAAACGGCTGACAAGGAAAACCAGCACATAAAACATCGTGATCAGGTATCTCATTCTTTGGAATGTTCCTGATATCTCCATACGGAATTACACCGAAGTTCTCAAAATATGTCTTTTGTGCACTTCCATCCAATTCACTCGAAAATACACATTTTCCCCCACAGGCTTGCATTGCGATCCTGATACCACCAATCCCAGCAAACAGGTCTATAAATGTAAAAAAATAATCATTCGGGGGCGGATAGGATATTTCGCTCCAATCAATCCAGTTCTCAGGTACATTTCGTTTAAGCCCTTGATTATTAATAATTTTTGGGATAGGTAGTCGAATATCATTTTTTGATAAAAATTCCAATATCAGGTTCATAAACATTTCACTCATCAAAGGAGATCGTTCTGTAGGGTTAGCTGCCCAATGTGTGATGATTGCCGAACCTTCCCCAATAGGAGCGTTTGAATCCACTACTGGACCCAATATATCCATTAGTCTTTTGATTTTTACCAACGGTTTTACTCCTTTTTAAATATATTTAATTCTTTATTTATTTCTTTAAACATTTGATACACAAAAGAAAGTATATCAAAAAATTGAGGTTCATCTTCGGCAATTCCCTCTTCCGTGAAATCACCATAGTTAAATAATTCGGTGCACACATCATTTTGCCGATAATATTTCCTTTCTTTAATGTCAAAAATAAAACAATAATGACCATAACCTAAATAATAAACCGCATAATACCAACAAGACTGAAACAAATTAAAAATTTCTTTACCTTCTTTATCTGGGTTATATGGATAATCTTTTAATTGTTTTAGGGGTATGGTCTTATTTAGACCCGATTTATTCGTTATTTTAACTAATTTCTTATCTGAAAATAAATTAATAAATTTAAAATTATATTCTAAATTGTTTAAATTTAAACTTATTTCTCTATTTCCAACATTCAAATACCCGCACAAATCCAAATCTTTCGGATTTATTGCGGAATTTTTCTTTTCTACTTTTTTCCTAATTTTGTCAATTAGTTCATAAGCCGAGAGCAATATGTTTTTTAGTTTATCGTCAGTAATTTTTTCTATTATCTCTTTCTTGAATTCCCCTTTATATGTAATATTGCTATTATGCTTACCAGAAGAAAAATGCCAATCTTCAGGATAAATATATATAAAATATTCCTCAGACTGGATATTTATCTTTTTAAAGTTAAGTGGATAAGGGAAAACTGTAAATAACTCGTCTGTTTCTACATCAAGATTAAAGGCCTCCAATGATGGCATTTCCCCCGACATAATCTCTTCTTCATTTCCGTTGAAAATCCTAATATTAACATTCTTACAGGATTTGTCAAAATTATATATTATTTTATTTATTAGTTTGGGTTTTTCAACTTCTTTTGTGTATTGGTATGTTACTTTTCCTCTGGGCATTTCGCCAAGAGTCTCAGTTCGCCATTCGTATTTTGCATTTTCACAATAGTTTATCGCTATTGTGTGAGAACCAATAATTTCAATTTGGGCAAAATAATTTATGTTTTTATTCTGATTTTCTCGCATTTTACCTCCTCTAGGTAATAATAAAATAAGGGAAGGATATTTCTATCCTCCCCCTGTAATTTAATGGTAAAAACCAGGAACAGAGACAATCTGCCCCTTTTCATCACGGATACACTCTGGATGACCTGTGGCTGGAGACATAAAATACTCCCAATAGTTCGGAACTTTTTCTTTTATCGCCTCAAGAACCATACTTGAGACAATATACATCGTATTCTCGTTCAATTCTGGAAGTTCTATATCCTCATATTCAACATTATATATATTGAACTGAGGATACAAATCGTGATCCGCCACAAGTTCATATCTTACTGGAATTCGCAGTATTTGTCCTGATGGCGGGAACTCTGTTCCGTCATTAAGTTTGATGGCGTGTGGAGTTAGATTTATGACTCTCATTTTTACCTCCTTATAGCTCTTTTGTCGTATCCACTATTTCCACCTTGACTAAATCATCCGCAATTTTATAATCCCAAATACATAATCTACAGAGATGATATGTTCTTTTGCCTTTCTTAAACTTGAAGGGTTGCAAATAATCCATTTCCCCGCATTCATCGCAGGGTCTCATTTTTTTGTTTGATTCCGACATTTTATATCTCCTTTTGTTTTTTATATGTCCAGCGCTTCTTCAATCGCTGGCCAAAGTCTTACTGCCCAGTCTTTCGTGTCGCCTTCTTGGGCGAGCAATGAAAGCTTTCCATTCTCATATCTGAACAGTCTATAGGTCTTTTTAGGATGCTTTCTCGACCCGTGAATATCACAGTCGAGAATTATAGTTCCATCTTTCCAGTATTGGGGAGCGTCGATATCAACGAAGTCCCCCAATATTGAATAACCATTGGTCTTAGACTTATCAAGTCCTCTGACCGTTTTCGCCCATCCGCCGTTATAGCGGGAAATGTCATCGCCGACGGTCTCAAGATACATTTGGCGAAGCACTCTTGGAACTTGCTTCTGGGGTTGTGCTTCTTGGCGAGACTTGAGTTCTTCTTTCGCTGAAGAAATAAGTTCCCTGAGATCTTGATCTGACAAGGTTTTGAATTCGATGTTAATCATTTTTGGTCTCCTTTTTTTTTGATTCTAAAGATATAATAATTATACCCGATATTTTGTCAAGTAAAATCTTCAATTTTTTTAGCTTTTTTTATGTTTTTTTTTAGTCCACACGGGTAAGTCTTTATTTATGAAAGAGATACAGACAAAATTTTTTTTAACTTTTTTCAATATATTCTTCTGGAACTTTCTTTCCAGAATTTCTTGCTTTGCC
>JAAZKM010000198.1 GCA_012799835.1 Candidatus Methanofastidiosia archaeon | reverse complement strand
TCTTTAGAATTTCAAAAAGAAGTTCAAGAACAATTCTATACTACAGCTTTTCTCACTTCAACATACAAAGCATTTAATAATAAAGCGATGGAATATGAAAAGATTGGTGATATTAAAGAATATCAAAAGTGGAGTAATATTGCAAATGCAATTTATGAATTAATAAAAGAAAGGAAAATGTAAACAGAATTAAAGTTTTATTCAAATATTAAATTACTAAAATAAAAGAAGGTGATACATATTAATAAAAAATATCAAATAATATATGCAGATCCTCCTTGGTCTTATAATGATAAAGCACTTGCGGGAAATAGAGGAGCATGTTGCAAATACGATGTAATGAGCATTGATGATATTAAAAACTTACCAATACATAAATTAGCAGATGATAATTGTATATTATTCATGTGGGTTACTATGCCAAAATTAAATGAATGTTTTTCAGTAATTGAATCTTGGGGATTTGAATATAAAACTTGTGCTTTTACATGGGTTAAGAAAAATAAAAAATCAGATAGTTGGTTTTGGGGTATGGGTAGATGGACAAGAGCAAATGCGGAATTATGTTTGTTGGCTACAAAAGGTAAACCTAAAAGAATAAGTGCAGGAGTTCATTCTGTTATTGATACGCCAATTGAAGGACATAGTAAGAAACCAGATATTGTAAGAGATAAGATATTGGAACTATGCGGAGATTTACCAAGAGTAGAATTATTTGCAAGGCAGAAGGTAAACGGATGGGATTCATGGGGTAATGAGATAGAAAGTGATATTGAGTTTTGATCAATTATGTGTTTGGATCAAATTAGATTCTATTAAAATAAAAGGAGAGAAAATATGTTTAAAGAAGCAATAGAATTAACTCAAGAAAAATTAAACAAACTAAATAATGAATTGAATCAATTAAAATTACATATAAAAGAAAAAGAAAAAGATATAGAACGCACAAAAGAAATTATAAAAGAACTGAAAATAATGCAGGGAAATTATGATCGTGAAAACTATAATCTTTCCACTCAAAAAGGTATATGTCCTTTTCCTGACCAATGTAATGAAAAAGATTTTTGCACATCTGGTTGTCATGCAGATGTTTGTAGTAATGGGTTTGCATATAGAATGAGTTAAGAAAGGATTAATCAATTGGAAGAAATAGAAATTAAATGTGCTATATGTGGGGTGATTCTATCAAAGGATTTATATTTTGATTTAATTTATGGTAATCAGAATTGTCCTTTTTGCAGTAATAAAAGTTTTGAAGAAATACAAAGTAAAAATATAAAGAAAGATTAATTTAAAAGGGAGAATAAAATGCTTAAAATAGGAGATAAAGTTAAATTTAATATTGCGACACTTGAAAGAATAAATTGGATAGGTTTAAACCCAGATGAAAATATAAATGGAAAAGATTATGAATCATATATTAAAACTAATATAGATAAAGAATTTAAAATTTTAAAAATAGATGAAGGCTACTCACCATACGTAATTGATGATGAATTTTTAAAAAGCACATCTTTTGAAGAAAATGAATTAATTAAAATTTGATAAAAAGGAGTATTATATGAATAACAAATGGCATCTCTATATATCATTTATTAAATCTTTTATCAGAATTGCAGGATGTTTAATTGCACTTTACAATAATAGTTGGACGTATATAGCATTAGGAATAGCAGTTGCAGAGATATTTGGATTAGCAGAAGAATTAAAAGATGATAGATGAAAACAAAAAAATAATATAGGAGTTATAAATGCTTAAAATCTATACATCTCAATATCGTTATAGTGGCAAAAATCGTTTAGATATTACTGTTAAAAGTGGAAATAAAATATTTGCACCTACTTGGAATATAGTAAGTAAATTCAAAAAAGGTTTAATGACAGAAGAACAATATACTAAAGAATATTATAAATTAATGCGTAAATCTTATAAAGAAAATAGGAATAAATGGGATAAATTACTTAATCAAAACGAAGTAGTATTAGTTTGCTTTTGTAAAGCAGGAGATTTTTGCCATAGATATTTGTTAGCAGAAATTTTAGTTAAACTTGG
>JAAZKM010000197.1 GCA_012799835.1 Candidatus Methanofastidiosia archaeon | reverse complement strand
GGGTGGATATCAACCGTTTTTTGCACTTTGTTGTAATACTCCCCAGAATTAAATCAGTTGTTCGTTTGTTAAGTTAGCCTTTTCTGTTCAAATCCAAACGAGAAACGGACTCAAACAAATCAGTTTCTAATCTTTATTTTTAAATCATACTGCTATACTAATCCTCTTCTTCTAAAAGAGTCAGGATAACCCTTTAAAATTGGTATTTTTTTGGACTCAAAACCAAACTTATTTGGGATAGCCGACTTTTCTATAAAAGTGGAATAACCATAATATTCTCTAAAAATGTTTTCTGTTACTCTTTCACTTTTTTCTCATTATTTGCCTTAATGTTTTATTGCGTGCTACCTGCTGTGTTTTGTTCTTCACAATATTCATCAATTGTTTTTTCAAGTGCTTCCAAAGTCATTATGAATTTGTCTATCTCTAAATTACCTTCATTGTCCGCTGTAAAAGCATCCTCAATAATTGCCAGTGTTGATGTCGCAGCAGCTCTATATTTGTTTGGTTTTACTATTGAAATTCCATTTTTCTCTGCAAAAGGTTTTATCTTGTTATATAATTTGTAAAGAGTCTTTGTACTTGGTTTCCAGTTGGCAATTTTAATGACGAGTTTTATTCCATCTTTAAAAGCATTTTCGATTTGGATGTAAAATTCTCCAATGTCATTAGCTTTTTGCCTATGATACCAAAATCCTAGAAAACCACCCTTTCGATTTGGAACATATTGCCAATCTGTGCATTCAGATATAAGTTCTTGAAGTTTAACAAAAAATCCTTCACCTGCTTTCCATTTTGATTTTATGTTTTCAAACTTTGTATAGGAATTTGTTTGGTATTCAATATCAGACAAATGTTCTTTAAAGTCGTTGAAAATATCATTATGTACTACTCTTTGACTAAATACATTTAAAACGGCTTTTCTATCAATTATCATGTAGCCCTTTTCAATGATTTTCTTTAGTGTTGCAGAACTTTCATTACCAGTTTTGAGATATATAAAAACAAGGTTATAGTTTTTGTCTTTGTAACGTTCAGATACGATTTGTTTATATCGTTCCAACTGCTTAGAATGTTCACCTGTATTGGTTTTATCTTCAATACATATAACATATTCGTCATTTATTACTGCCAAAATATCAATATTTTCCCATTGTCTTTTTGTGTAAACTTCGGTTATTTGAAAATCCTGTGGTTTGTCAATAAGTAACCTAACAAAATCTTTTGCAGTTTCATTTAACTGTGAGTCAAGTTGACTACATTCTTTGTCGGCCCATTGCAAAAGCCAAGTAAAGAAACCGTCTTGTGACAGCTCCTTAGTGGCTAAACTAAAAATATTCGGTTTCATTTTATTAAGTTTTGTAAACTACCCCTTTTTAGGACAGTTTTAATTTAGACTGTAAACTAAATGATTTTTATTAATATCACAAAATATTTTTTAAATTAATTTCATAAACGTTCTATTAACGGATATTGAAGGGTTTTGTTAGGACCGCCAAATGTGTTTGTCGCAACTTGGACAATCTGTAACAATCTTACCCTTGTATCTCTGAATGTCAATCATACAGTTTTGTTTACCCTGTATTCTACAGGTGTCATATTATCCAGTGATTCATGAGGCCGTTGCTCGTTGTAATAGGTTCTCCAAATCTCTGTCTGTTCTCGAGCTTCACTTAGATTTCTAAAGATATAAGCATCTAAAACAGCTCTTCGATAGCTTCCGTTGAAACGTTCAATGTAACTGTTTTGAGTCGGACAACCAGGTTGTGTGAACAAAAGATTTATCTCATTAGCCTTGCACCAGTTCCTAAAATCAGCAGCAATAAACTCGGGTCCGTTGTCGCACCTGATGTTTTTGGGCTTGCCATTCAACCATATCACCTTCTCAAGGATTTTTATTACTCTTTTGGCTGGCATAGACATAGATATTTCTTGGGCAATAGCTAACCTGTCACAGTCATCTATAATGTTCAATACTCTGAATTTACGACCACATTCTACAGCATCACTAACAAAGTCCATCGACCACGTTATATTGGGCCTTTCCGGAGTTGCCAAAAGATTCTTCACTCTTATCG
>JAAZKM010000196.1 GCA_012799835.1 Candidatus Methanofastidiosia archaeon | reverse complement strand
TAAGTCACTTGCAATGCCTCTACTTAAAATGTCTCCACTTATTATTTTTCCTTGTATCAATTTTGATTTATAGTTAAATTCAAATTCTTGAATCTCGTCGGAACCATAAAGTAGATCAGTTCTTTGAAATTTATTCTCTTCGTGTCTTTGAATATAATAATGCTCAGCAGGATTAACAAATGCAGTCAACTGATCGGATATTATTCGGATTCCAGTTAAACTACTTTTTGAATACAACTCAAAAAAATATTCTATATAACATACAATCCCAGTTAGTGTAAAAGATACTTTAGAAAAATAAATTAAGTCGCAACTATTACTTGAATATGGCTTTTGCAATTCAACACACTTGAGTTCATTATTGTCAACTTTTCTATATAATTTTCCAGCTTCTGTAGTTTTTATTGGAGCTATATAGAATTTATTATCACTAATGTGATACATACATTCAGTTTCTTTAATCGTACATCTCCCTATCATATAAACTTCATCTTTAGGCTATTAGAAAAATTATCCAATGTTATTCACGCAGTAATAAATATAAAATCCAGGTAAGTTAAAAGTTTGCAACATTGTACACCATTCATTTCTAAGCTGTCTCTATTTTTATACATCTCAAAATACAGCATAGATATGAACTGTAAAGATAGTTGAAAACGCTGTATATACGTAACATCCTCTAAGAGGATTCGGATATGCTCCCATAATCAAGAGTGTTTAGTGAAATTTAATTCCATTAAAGAAATCAAATCAGATAAAAGTAGTAAATCCCTACACTATATAGTGTCTGTAAGAAAACTTATAACCATCAGATAGCTAATTAGATATGACGAGAATATTTGTTGAAAAAAGTTGAAAAATTCATCTTAATAGATTTGGCTGTTAATTAATAAATAATTAACTTTGAGCTAGTTAACGGTTTTATTAACGTCCTGTCAGCAATATTTTCGTACAACATTCAACACATTTTCAAATATGAGAAAAAGATTCGAGCAACAATTAAGTTTTGGTCAGATAAGTATTCCTCAGGTACAGGTAAATCTAAAAAGTCGTTCGGCTTTTACAAAGTTGATTTTAGCATTACAACATTTGTTTGTAACACCTGAGTATAACGAGAAGATATTCAGATTACTAGAAGATAAAATATTAAAAGGCAAGCAGAGAACGGGTCGTCCGGGTATGGATTTGTGGATAACTTTTGTGTTGGCACAAACACGTTTATGCATGGATTTGAATTACGATGACTTACATCACATGGCTAATAACGATAAATTATTACGGCAGATAATGGGTATTGAGTTCGATTATTATTATGCCACAACACCCATTGAATTTGAGTATCAAAATATAGTGGATAATGTTTCGTTGTTGGACGATGAAACTGTTCGAAAATTAAACCAAGTAGTAGTGGAAATGGGACATGATGTGTTTAAAAAAAAAGAGGAGGAACCATTGCGCTTAAAAACTGATAGCTTTGTGGTAGAAAGCAACGTCCATTTCCCCACCGACTATAACTTATTGTGGGACAGTGCTCGCAAATGTATTGACATAGTTGGTAAATTTACTAAAAAACATCAGGAATTAACCGGTTGGCGCAAGATAAACTATTGGCACAGACAATTAAAAAGACAGATGAGAGTGTTGGCTCAGATAGGAAGAAAGGGAGGCAAAAATAAGAAAGCACGTCTCTTAAATGCCGCTACCAATTATATCAATACGGCTAAAGCATTTCTTAGCAAACTCGAAAATGAGAAGCATAATTTACCTCTTTCCGATGTAAAAGATATTGATTTACAGATGGAATTAGAGTATTATCATTCCATGTTAATAAAGCACATTGATTTAGTGGAGCGTCGTTTGATAAAAGGGGAGAAAATCCCACATCATGAAAAGATTTTTTCGATTTTTGAACCGTATACAGAGTGGATTAATAAAGGTAAGCAACATCCGAACGTTGAATTAGGTAAAAACTTTCAAATAACGAGTGACCACTTTAACTTGATTATTGATTATAAAATCATGGAAAATGAGGTTGATAAGAGCACAGTTATTTCGTTAAGGAATAGGGTCTTACTGAAGTATTTGGTTAAAAGTTGGAGTTTCGATAAAGGCTTTTACAGCAAGGCAAATAAAGAAGCATTGGAGCTGGATGTTGATAATGTAGCTATGCGAAAAAAGGGCAAATTAACCCTATCTGAAAAAGAAGAAGAAAATCAAACTGAATTCAAAAAGTTGTGTAATAAACACAGTGCCGTTGAATCAAATATCAATGAATTGGAACATCGTGGATTAAACCGATGTCCTGATAAAGGATATGAACACTTCAAACGCTATTTGGGATTAGGCGTTTGCGCCTATAACCTTCACAAGATTGGAGCAGAGTTGTTACGAATTGAAAGAGAGAAAATAATCAAGCGAGCAGCTTAATTATCTAACTCTCTAAAAAACAGCAGGTTGAAGGAGTAATAGCGAAAGCTTAATAAAAAAGATATGTCCTTTTAGTAACGATTTGTTACTTAACTGTTAAAAAACACATAAAAAAACTTAAAGCAAATTTTGATATATGAATATACTGAATAGTCATTTTTTTTTGTTTTGTATTTTCAAAAAAGAGGGAGTTTTCTGGCAGACACTATCTAACATCTTGGACTGAAGTTGAAGATGAAGGTGGTAAATATGTGGGTAAACCGACTTACAGGAGATATGC
>JAAZKM010000195.1 GCA_012799835.1 Candidatus Methanofastidiosia archaeon | reverse complement strand
TTTTTTTACCCGTTGCACTTCATTTTACAATCTTCCTTATCAATGGCGAATACAAAAACTTTTACAAGGGAATGTATGGCAATATATAGGTTTACTGAAAATGTTTGGCTTTCCGACCAACATCTTTTACTTTTACATCCAACAATTAAATGGAAGATGGTTTAATGTAAAAGCCGGCAGAGTGGATTTCCATTCTGTCGGTTTTGGCATTTCGTAATTGTTAATCATTTTTACGCCTCTCATAAAAAACGTAGGCGCTTATGTTGGAGTGATCTTAGCTTAAATAGGTTAAAGATACAGTTTTCTCGTCTATGAGAATGTACCCTCTCATAGACGAGATTTTGTTTTAGGAGCAGATATGACGATTCTATTTCTAAAGCGTCTAAAGTTTCCGTAACTGAAGGCATATAATCTTATTGTTGTACCTTCGGTAAGCCATTAGTATAAGCGAATTCATAGATTAAGAATAGGGATGACCAATTGCTAAAAGTCTTTATGCAATCTTCAAATTCATGGTGCATTTGGTGCGGTAATATAAAGGCTTTCAGATTTTACTTAGCGGTTTCAGTATTAGTTTCTAAACTTGTGATGGAAAGTATTTATTATTACACTTATCTCTATATTTCGATGGGGAAATTCCTGTCTTCAATTTGAAAAAAATACTGAATTGTGAATATTCGCTAAAACCGGCTAGAGTACCAATCTGGGAAAGGGGTAAAGAGGTTTCTGCCAATAATTTTTTTGAGTAATCCAACCTTTTTGATAAAATATATTCTTTAGGACTATATCCGGTTTGTTTTTTGAAGAGCAATCGAAAATGTTCCTTACAATATCCTGCGCTGCTGGCAAGTTCATCAAAGTCAATTTTTGTTGTAAAATACTGATCAATGTAGTTTTTCGCAAATAAAATAGAGTTCATATGGGATTTATTGTTTGGCTCATCACGGTCAATCAATATCAAGATTTCATTGATTATTGTTTCAATCATATCAATGCATCGCTTGTTTTTCTCTAAATATTCAAGTTTGCATTTTTGAAAGAGTAGGTTATATTTAAAATCATCGTCAACGAAAAATAAAGATTTAAAAAAGGAATAAGTTGGATTATGTAATTGAAACCCTATGGCTATCAGTTCTGCGCCATGGTTATGAACTTCGTTATGTAAACTTCCCGGCGGATATAAGACAAAGGTGTGATTGGAAAAATTGATGCGATTTATCTGAGTATTGTCTATATTCATATAATTAACGTATTCGATTTTATCAATGTTCCTATTGATGTTCTGAAAGTTATCCATATATTCCGAAAATCCATTTGCTTTTATATAGTAAACAAATTCGTAACAGCTATGGTAATGCATCTTTATATCGATAGGTTTTTTATAGATATTGGCATATAAGAACTCGAATTTAATCATAAATACCACCTCCTTAAAAATTATTCTAATATCAGAAATTCTTGTTGTCAAGCAAGATCTTTGTTTTTCATAAATTTTTCTTTCTTTTTCCAATTGAATTCTTTTATGCAACGCTTATAATTATATATATAATGTGAGGTGGGAAATATGAGAAAAAGAAAAATCTACATAATCTTATCTGTCACAGTTTTGGCTCTTGCTGTTTTGACTTTTGTGATTATTGCTTCCCTTTCCGGCTCTTCTTTTCGAGAAGCAAAGAATCCTGAGTATTATACAAAAGGAGTCGAAATAAACAATGGAGAAGTGGTCGGATATACCGGTGATGACAGAACAGTCATAATTCCGGCAAAATATTCCGGCCGTGATGTTGTTGGCATTGCCGATGGGGCATTTAGCTCCAAGAATATCGAGGCAGTATATATTCCGGATACCGTTCGTTATATCGGAGAAAACGCATTTTCTAATAATCCTAAGCTCAAAACTATAAGAATAGGTTCACAAATCGAGAAAGTAGGGCCCGGCGCTTTCGATAAAACTTCATGGATAAACGGCAAAAACGGCGCTGTTTATGTAGGGAAGGTGCTTTATTGCTTCATAGGTGATATCAAAGGCGGTTTTTACGAAATAAAGGAAGATACAGTCTCTATAGCGGAGAATGCTTTTGCCGGTAATTTGTCATTAAATAAAATTATCCTTGGCATAAACACGGAAGTTATCGGAACAGGGGCTTTTAAAGATTGCGAGAACCTCTCAGAAATCGTTGCAGGCAACAAGTTACATACAGTAGGCGAAAACTGTTTTAAAAATACCGCATGGTTTTCGGCTCAAGACGAGGGAGAAGTCTTTTTAGGAAAGATTCTGTACCAGTATAAAGGGGAAATGCCTGATAGTTATACATGTATAATTCCTGAAGGTGCTGTTG
>JAAZKM010000013.1 GCA_012799835.1 Candidatus Methanofastidiosia archaeon | reverse complement strand
TTCGGATTTTCTTTGTCTTTTATTAATTATTTATTTCATCATAAGGATTTCTTTTTTTTATTATCTTGCTAAAATACTTTTGGGTCAGCCCCACCAAATCATTAAGAATCTACAAAAATAAGACTTTATGTCGAGTTTCCCGTCATCATTGTATGGCGGGTTTTTTTATTAATATAAAGTGGGTGATAGATATGAGTAATGCGTGGCAGACAGTGTATATTAAACAATGCGATTCAATGCGTTTGAAATGGAATCAGCTCGAAATAATTAAAGTGACGGAAAAAATATATGTGCCATTGGAAGATATTCAAATGATTATTTTAGAGGGGAAAACCTCTGTTACAACAAGTTTATTATCGGAATTCAGTAAGTATAATATTGTAGTTGTCATTTGTGATGACTCATATTTGCCTACAGGTATGTATTTATCATATGCTAATTATCATCGATCCGCCAAGAGAGCTTGCGAACAGGTATTATGGACTCACGAAATGAAAGCGATAGCATGGAGGAGCGTAGTTGTTCAAAAAATGAAAAATCAAATGAAGTATGCAAAATACAAAAATATCGATTCTTCAAGAGTGATTGCAATGCAAAATTTTATTCTTGATACTCAGCCTAATGATAAAACGAATAGAGAAGGACATGTAGCAAAACTTTATTTCAATTCGTTGTATGGAAAAGAATTCACAAGGGATCTTCCAATATTAGAGAACGCTGCAATGAATTATGGATATTCTATTATTCGAGCATTAATGGCAAGAATTGTTGTAGGTCAGGGTTTTATGCCTGTTTTGGGTATTTTTCATTCGAATGAGTATAATACATTTAATCTAGTTGATGATTTAATGGAGCCGTATCGTCCCTTAATGGATTACTGGTTAGATTTAACGATTTTCGGTAAATATAATTTTATGAGTTATGAAGTAAGAACGACAATAATAGATTTTATTAATCAACCTATTTACGTTAATAATCAAAAGAGTACAATTGATGAATCAATGAAGAAATATGTCAATAGTTTTGTAAAATCAATGCAAAATAAAGATATGAAGTATTTGGTAGAAATAGATATAGAAAATTTCATAGGAGCTTAAAAATGAGGTATCAACAGATGAGAATACTTTGCTTATTTGATTTACCAGTTGAAACGAAGAAGGAACAGAAGGAATATAGAGAATTCAGAAAAGCGTTAATTTCAAATGGCTTTCACATGCTACAGTATTCAGTTTATTATAGAGTTGTTCCTAATCGTTCAATTGGAAAGAAATATGAAACTATTTTAAAAAAATCAATTCCAGAGGGTGGTGAAATTCGTCTTCTTTATGTGAGTGAAAAACAATTTGAAGATATGCAAATCTTGGTAGGTCATCGAAGTGCTCAAGAAATTATTGTTGGGAAAAATAAATTGGTGGTGATTTAATGTCTGACTTATTTTTAGATTTTGGATGGCTGAAAGAAAATTTTGAATGTAATGGTTATTTATATTTTACTGGGCAAGATCATAATAATCATTATAAATTGTATAATAGTCTACAAGTAGCAGTACAGAGAAAAACAATGAAGGAAGAAGCAGAAAATTATTTTGGAACCACTCAAATGGTTTTAAATTTTGGCGGCAAAGATTTATGCTCAAAAAATTGTAAGCATATATTTATTGATTCAGTAGAGGATTTTAATAAATACATTTTTCAATCTAAAGACTCTTTGATTAATGAAATTTTATCTAGCTTATCCTCAAATAAAAAGGTACAAGATGTTTTGGTAGAAGTTGAAAACAATTTGATGCTCTTGGAAGAAATTATTAATAAAGAACTCAGAAAAAATACAAGTAATATAAACTTCTTCTTAAAAAATATTTTATTTGAGGAAGTCATCAAAAATATGTTTATCTGTCAGACTTTTGAAAACGGCAAGCCTATAGTTCCAATGTATCAAAATTTATCGGTTCAAATTATTAATTTATGCAATTTGATAGATATATATTTAAAAGGTAATAGTAATCAATGCTGGTTTTATGTATATTATCCTTCTGCTTTTTGCATGAAAAATGAGCAAGAATTGTTAATGAAACGCTTGAAAGAATTAATGCTTAAGTATAATAATTTTCATGTAATAATTATAGATAGTCAATTATTTGTTACAGATTGTTCACATGAGGATATTGAATCAATGGTTGTTATGAATGAAGGCAACATAGATCAACTTCCTCCATACTCTGTAATAAGAAATCTAATAGAAGGAAATTATCCATCAGAGAAGAATTTTTCTGATGAGGATCTTATATCTATGCTTATTTCAATTATTCCGATATTAGGAAGTGATAATTATAACAATTTATCCCCACGTCAACATATTTTTGTTAATTTACTTAATTATATTGTGTACGGAATAAAGCGAAAAGAATACATTTATGATGTTTTAGATCCACTAGAGAAAATATATTTAGAAAGTATAGCAAAATAGTGTTTATTTACTGAAAATTATATGATAATATTCAAATGTACATGACCGAATAATAGCCATATTTTTTGAAAAAAATATTTTGAGGTTTTTGTACTCTTAATGATTTGGTATCAGTAAAACATTAACAGCAGCGACCTTGAATTTAGGACTGTTTTTGTACTCTTAATGATTTGGTATCAGTAAAACA
>JAAZKM010000194.1 GCA_012799835.1 Candidatus Methanofastidiosia archaeon | reverse complement strand
TTTTCGGTCCGTACGGGGCATTGTTTTGTAAAACTAATGCCCTATCCTGTTTTTTACTAAAAAAATAAAATTATTACATTTTTATTAATCCTTTTTTAATATTACTTATCAAATAATGATATACTTTATCTAATGACATATTTGTTCCATTATTTTAGTATTTAATAGATAGTAAATGGGCACATATAAACGCAATTTTATACTATTCTTTGGTACCATGTAAATCAATATTTTATAAAAAATAGTATAAGAAATAAGGTATCATTTTGAAATCTTAAATACACAATTTTCATGCCCCATTGCAATACATTGAATTTGCTCTACTTTTTCTGATTTTCCTGTTGCCCATTTGATTACTTCTTCATAGAAACCTATTGGGGTGTAACAAATGGGGGAATCAGATTTTTGCCCTTTGCAATAGGGACACTCAGGTAATTTGATGTAGAAATAACTTTGATCTTCTTCGAGGATATGGACATTTCCAAAAATTTCTTCAAGTTTTTTAAGTACTTTTTCTAGGATAAATTTCTTCTTTTTTTCATTGGACATAAATTTTAATGCCACACCTGCGACTCCAAATAGGGCAGGATTATGTTTCAAAGAATTTTTAAATCCTTCTTTCCCACAAATGTAAAGAATTGCTTTTGCCCCTTTTTGTCCGAAAATATCGAAGATAGTTTGTATAAGTATAATGTATTCATCTACCGTAATAGAAGGTGAATCATCATGAGGAGGTAAATTACCAATATACCTATCTAAGTTAGTCTTTTTTAATAATATCCTAAGCGATCCTTCCCCCATATTTGTTATAACAGCGTCAAACGCCACTCTTGTTAGAGAGGATGGCACCCTTTTTTTTGTAAAACTGACATCAATAGCTTCATCTTTTATTGTTTCAGAAGATTGGGTTAGATCTTTTATGAGAGATATTAATTCTTTCTGTAAAAAAGGTTTTTGGACTAAGGTATATGCTCCTGCATTCACAGCCTCTTTAAGTTTTTCTCCATATGCCGAAACAGCTATAATGATTGCATCTGAGGATTTTTCTTTTATGTATCGAGTTACTTCAATGCCTGAAATGTCGGGAAGTTTAATGTCCATGATTATTATTTTTGGATCCTCTTTATCGAAAATATCGATTGCTTTCTTACCAGTTTCCGATCTATAGACGGTATAATCTTCTGCAGTTAACATTTTATCATAAAAGTCGAGTAACTCGATTTCATCTTCTACAACCAATACTTTTTTGGACATGTTAATGTATTGATATATATACATATAAACATTTCCCCTTAGAAAAAAATCATTGAAAATATTAAAAAACTGAAAAGTATTGTAATTTTATATTTCTTATTTTTGAAAAGCCAATTTATTTGTTTTGTTTTTTATCTAAATTTTAATAGCCCTAATTATAGATTCGTTTAGATTATCCAATATTTGTTTAGTTTATTACACCTTATACCCTCTTTCAAATCAGCTAAGAGATTAATTAAAATAAAAATGATAGAAATCGGGGCATGTCCTCTAAGAATTTCTTACTAGTTTATTGTTGTTTTCTTTTATAAAGAAGCTAGCAATGAAGGCAATTATTGATGAGATCAATAGAACTAAAAAAGCATTGTGATATCCTATTGCAGTATAGGAATCGCCGACTTTGCCGTTTAATTCTAATATATACCCCATTAAGGGTTGGTATAAAGCTCCCATTAAAAACGGGAAAAAATTGGCTATGCCAGTAGCAGTTCCAGCAATCTCAATAGGAAAAAGATCCTTTACCAATGCGTATCCTACTGATACAGTACCAACTGAAAAAATCCCAATTCCTAAGCAAATAAGGTATAGTCCAAAAATTGGAATGTTTGAGGTACATGAAAAAAGGAATATCATCGTAGCAAGCAGTATTCCACTAGATACATTTACCACTATCTTCCTTCTTTTTAGTACTTTGTCAGAAAAAAATCCAATAATAGGGCCTCCAAATATCATACCAATAGCGATCATTGATAGAACTCTACTGGCTTCTACTTTTGTCATCTTGTAAATCTGGATTAAATAAGGTCCTCCCCAAAGACCACTAAAAGCAAGATATATCCCCATAGTACAGAAAATCCAGATTGATACAGGCCAAAAATATTTCAAGCGTAATATCTTAAAAGAATTATCGATTATAGATGCCTTTTGGGATTTAGGCTGATTATTTTTTGTTACGCTAAGTGGGTCATGGGGATTAGAAGAATTATTATTGACAACAGGAGGCATTCCTATATCTGCAGGAGAGTTTCTTACGAAAATCCAAACAAGTAATCCAATTATCAATGTTATCCCTCCCGTAAGAATGAATGGAATTCTCCACCCCATATGATTAGACATTATTGCAAGGGGAACTGTAGATATTAAGAGACCAATGCCACCTATGGCTATTAAAAATCCAGTCATAGTAGCAAATTCGTCTTCCCTATACCATTGAGAATATATTTTTAATGCGCATACGTACAATGTTGAAACACCAAATCCGACTAAGACTCTTCCGATTATGGCAGATGTAATATTCATAGATAATCCAAGGACAACAGAGCCAATTGAGGCTATCAGAAAAAATAGAGTAATAGTTTTTCTAGCACCCCACGTATCAGACAATATTCCCGTAGGAAGTTGCATTATGGCATATGGATAAAAGTATCCTGAAGCTAAGAATCCTATCAATACTGCGCCTGCATTTAAATCAGACATCATATCTATTGCAACAACTGCAGGAGCCACTCTGTGAAAAAACACTAGAAGATAGCCTATCCCTATAATTAGAAAAATCAATAAACGATATTTTTTGAAATCAAATTTTGATAAATTAATCAAAAACTCACCTATATTTTAAAAAGTTCTAACAGATTATAAAAGTTTCCAATATTAATTTTTAACAGTGGATAATCTCTTCAAATTCTCCAAGTTCTCTATTTTTTATCGCCTTGTTCCAGTTGAAGTATCTCCCATTCATCACAATATACACCCCATGGGGTAGCATCTGGACAAAAGCAAGTGCACTCCCTAAATTAAACAAACTATCTGAATTATCAAATTTATATGGAATCATTGCCCCTGTTATGACTATTGTTTTATTTATATTACCTCTAGCAAGTAATCCAGCTGTTTCGATCATTGTATCTGTTCCATGTATTATTAGTATCCGTTCTTCTTCTGAATTATTACAATTTTTAAGAATTATTTCTCTATCATCCTCTGTCATATCAAGGCTATCGACCATCATCAATGTCTTAATATCAACTGGAATTCTACTTCTTCCAATACTCAACATTTCAAGTAAATGAGTATCTCTGAAAGCTAACTCTCCTTTAATCTCATCGTATTCTTTATCAAATGTTCCCCCAGTGGCAAAGATTTTGATTTTCATATTATTATTTTCTTGATTAAACTTAATAAATATAATTCTCACAAGTACATATAACTATATCAATGATTATTTAGTGATCAAATGCCAGAAAAAGAGAGTATTTTTGTAATTCAAAAGCATTATACAACTACCCTCCATTTTGATTTCAGATTAGAAATTGGAAATGTGTTAAAGTCGTGGGCAATACCAAAAACTCCTCCAACAGATAAAGGTATTAAAAGACTTGCAATTCTCACTGAGGATCACCCTTTAGATTATGCAGATTTTGAAGGTATAATTCCAAAAGGGAATTATGGTGCAGGCAAAGTTGATATATGGGATAAAGGTAAGTTTACATTAATTGAAAATCAAAATAATAAAATAATTATTAATCTCAAAGGCTCCAAACTTAAAGGAAAATATTGTCTTATAAAATTAAAAGATCAAGAAAAAAATTGGATTTTGTTTAAGTGTGGTGAAGAGGATAATAATCTTTGAAAATTATTATACAGTTTTATTTTGATAGAAAATAAGTAATTACAAGCTTTAGTCTTTATAATTTATTTCATATATCAATTAATATCTTATAGTATCCTACCTTACTATTTTTCAATACCTTTCCATCATATTTTTAAATTGTATCCCTATATATTTTATTAGGGATAATATGTCAAACACAGTTATTATTGAAACATCTCTTGGAGATTTCGAAATTGAATTATATATAGATAAGGCGCCAATCACAGTTGAAAATTTCTTAGGATATGTAAAAGATGGATTCTATGATGGCCTAATTTTTCATAGGGTGATTAATAATTTTATGATCCAAGGAGGGGGTCTAGATCCAAAAATGAGTGAGAAATTGACTAAAGCGCCAATAAAAAATGAAGCGACAAATGGACTTAAAAATACTAGGTATACTATTGCAATGGCAAGAACTAGTATAATCGATAGTGCTACTTCTCAATTTTCTATAAATGTTGCAGATAATTATTTCTTAGATCATGTTGATAATACGCCTCAAGGATTTGGATATGCCGTCTTTGGTAAAGTTGTTAAAGGAATAGAAGTAATTGATGAAATTAAAGAAGTCCCAACAACTTCTAAAGGATATCATGATGATGTTCCAAAAGAGCCGGTATTAATCAAAAGGATTTATATTAAAAATTAATCTTTCATTGCTATCATAAAATTTTTTAATATAGGATATATTTCTTTTTTTTTAATGATATTTCTGATACGAATAGTTTTGGATAAGATGCTAATTGTAGTTAATAAAAAAGAAATGCACAGTTTGTCGCTTCACTTGAGTATTTGAAGACCCTAGTTTGTTTCGACGTCTCGAAACAATCTAAATCCAAGGAGACAAAAGAAAGAAGATGAAGCATACTTCTTTCATCCTTCAAACGCTATGTTTGATTAAGGATTTGACCATGACTGGGGCATTTTCCAAATGAATTGCAAGCTTTTTATAAGAGGATTTTTTACGTCTTCTTATAATAAAACTGAACAATTACAATGGAATTACTTCAACATTATTCAGCGAAGTTTCGACCTGTGCAACAACTAATATGATTCTTAGATTATTTAAAATTATCTGTTATTAATTATTTATTGTTTCTAGTTTTTTCTATATTTTATTGTAAGAATTCTATTTCTAACAAAAATTGTT
>JAAZKM010000193.1 GCA_012799835.1 Candidatus Methanofastidiosia archaeon | reverse complement strand
TTATTCCTATTATCTTCTCTTAAATTATCAAAAAAAATTTTATATCTCTCCCTGTTTCTATTGATCTTATTATTTCTTAATATAATGAGATTGATGGTAACAATATATCTTTTTGAACAAGGTTACAGTTGGTTTATTGCACATGATATACTTGCATACGTACTCGGGATTGGCTTTTCATTTCTAGTGTTAATAAAAATTAATCCATTTATACCTTTATTCAATTAAGTTTTTTATATACTTCCAATGTATCTAATGCGCATTTTTTCCATGAAAAAAGATTTGATTTTTCAAAAACTTTTCTAGAAGCATCTTCTCTAAATTTTGGATCAATTATTAATTTTATTGTTAATTTTACTAATTCATTTTTATTCTGCGCTATCAGTCCTAAATCGCTTAACAAGTAGTCAGATCCAGGGCTTTTATATGCTACAACTGGAACTCCGCATGCCATAGATTCTAAAATCGATAGTCCAAATCCCTCTGTTCTTGAAGTTGATACTACGCATAGGAATTTGTTCAAATAATTTTCAATATCATTTATTTCTCCTATAAATTTAATGTTAAGGCCTTTGGAAATCTCTTCAAGTTCTACTCTTAAATAACCATCTCCAATTATATAGGCAGGCTCAAGGATCCCTTTTTGTCTAAGTTTACGAATTAAATCTATAAATTCTTGTGGATTTTTTTCATTAACTAAAGCGCCTACAAATCCTATACCCTTTTTCTTAGATTTGTTTGGAATGAATTTAGCATGATCTACTCCATTTGGAATAGAAAAAATTTCTCCGTTTACTAAATTTTTAGCCTTGTCTGCTAAATCAGGTGACACAGCAATTACAAATTGGTAATGGGACAATATCAATTTAACTAATTTTCCCAATACTCTCTTTTTCAAATGAACATTTATGTCACTTCCATGAACAGTCATAACTCTTTTTCTTCTTGAAACTAAAGATAATAAAAGACCAAGGAATCCAGAAGTTGTCGCAAAATGAGAATGAATTATATCAATTTTATTTTTCCGGATGATATAAATACCTTTAAAAAATCCAAATACAATGAAGAAAATTCCTCTAAATTTATTAGGAAACTTTACAGAATAAACATCTTTTTCGATAGAGTTAGAATATGTTAAAACAAAAATATTTTGATCAAGTTTTTTTAATTCTTTTTTTAGTTGACTAATATGGATTGAAATTCCTCCAATTTTTGGAGGATATTCCCCTATCATTAAGACATTCATGAAAAAACTTATATCCTCAACTTTTTTAAACTATTGCGTGGGCGGATTATTGGCTTCCCTTTTTGGGAGGAAGCTCCATCCACCAGACCAGGATGTGGCATCGAAAGATGCTTGGGTAAATCCAAGGTAAAGGAACAGAAAAAAACGGCTTAGTCTGATGAAGATGATGTAGACAGAATATGGTAACATATGCTAAAACTACTGAGAGGGCTAAGAAACGGTGGAACACCTTCCCACATGGTGCAAGACCAAACTAAAACCAATGAAATCTGGTCTGAGGTTTGTGGTAGGTCGCTAAGTTCAATGCCAATATTACAAAAGATGGGCTATAATTCGTCCACTTAGCTCTTTATAGCTTTAATAATATCAAAAAGTTTCCCCTTATCTTTCTCAAGAATTGTTCCTGTAACGAATATATCCGCTCCTGCAATAGCAAGTTTCTTCGCAGATTCGGGGGATCTAATGCCTCCACCTACAATTAGCGGTATGTCAATGATCTTTTTTACAAATCCAACCATCTCAGGAGGTATTATTTCTGGAGCTCCAGATCCCGCCTCAAGATAAACAAATCTCATCCCCATGTATTGGGCAGCTAGAGAATAAGCGGCCGCAATTTGTGGTTTCTTTCTTGGAATTAAATCAGCTTCTCCAATCCATCCTACTGTTTCACCCGGCTCAACTACCAAATATCCGGTAGGTATCGGTTCAATTTCTGTTTTTTTAACTAAGAAACTCCCTAAAGCTTGAGATTTTGTAATAAAATAAGGATTCCTCGAATTTAAATACGACATAAAGAGAATTGCATCTGCCTTAGAAGAAACTTGTGCAACGCCACCTGGAAAAATTATTACTGGAAGGGTGGTATTTGCTTTAATCGATTCAATTAACGTATCAAGATAATTTCCTAAAGTATGTGTAGACCCCCCTATAAGTATAGCGTCACTCCCTGCTTCTTCAGATATTTTGGCCGTACTTTTTGCGTCCTCTATAGAAAAACTATCTGGATCAACTAAGGAAAAGTGAAGTCTTTCCTTCTGCAATTTATCTAAAAGATATTTTTCTATCTTTCCTACCATTTAATCAATCCTTACATTCCAAGCTTTACTGAATCTTCTTTTTTAGCCCTTACAATAACAATATCTCCAATAGCAGAGACGTCTTTAAATGGTACTGCAATGTTTTCTATGCCTTTTTCTTGTCCAACTGCTAATCCAAAAACAACGCCTTCCTTTACCTCAAGAATAATGTCATTAACTATGCCGATGTACTCACCTTTAGTATTGTACAGTTCAAGCCCGTATAATTTAGAAATCCTCATGAATATCCCTTTTATAAATTTTAATAAAAGAGTTTATATATTTTTCTAAAAAAATAATGATAATTGTCTTAAATAATAAAAGTATAACTAAAAAGAAAAATAAAAATAATAAAGTCTTTTTACATTAAAAGTGCCATTACTGCTTTTTGTGCATGATTTCTATTTTCAGCCTGATCAAGTACTACTGAATGTGGACCATCGACAACTTCATTTGTTATTTCTTCTCCTCTGTGTGCGGGCAGACAATGCATGACTATACAGTCATCTTGTGCCTGTGAAATTAATTTTTCATTAACTTGGTAAGGCTTGAATATTTTTACTCTATCCTCGTGCTCCTTATCTTTCCCCATACTCGCCCATACATCTGTATATATTACATCAGCACCTTTAACCCCTTTTGGATCATTTGTTATTTCTAGTTTAAGTCCGTCTTCTAATGCCAATTTCTCTATCTGCCTATCTGGCTCATAGCCTTTTGGACATATTACCGTCATTTCAATTCCTACTTTTGCAGATCCAAACATTAAAGAATGGCAAACGTTATTTCCATCTCCAATAAATGCTAATTTAAGCCCTTTGAATTCTTGTTTCTTTTCAAGAATTGTTTCTAAATCGGCCAAGCATTGGCACGGGTGTAAAAGATCCGATAAACCATTTATAACGGGGACAGTCGAGTATTTACATAGTTCCATAATGTTATCATGAGAAAATACTCTTGCCATTATTCCATCACAGTAACGAGAAAGAACTGCCCCAGTATCTCCAACTGTTTCACCCCTACCAAGTTGGAGATCAGTAGATGATAGGTATAAAGCATGCCCCCCTAATTGTTTCATTCCTACTTCAAAAGAGACCCTCGTCCTAGTGGAAGGTTTTTGAAATATCATCGCTAGAGTTTTACCATACAATAATTCGTGTTTTTCCCCAGTTTTTTGTTTAATTTTTAATGATTCAGCAGTTTTCAAAATTTGCCAAATTTCTTCCTTAGTAAGATCATGTAAAGAAGCAAGATGCTTTCCTTTCATACTAACTACCATTAAATATCACCTAATGAAGAAAATATAAATCCCTTTTAAATCTGATGACCTTGATGCAACATATTTAACATTCAATGTTTTAAATAAAACATTATTCAAGGGTTCTGAGATAAAATCCTCGGTCAATTTTGTTACTAAGTAATTTTCCGTCAAATTTTCCAAGACCTATCATTTCATTTTTTATGTTGGTAACTATCACATATCCTTTTTTAGGTTTATTCACTATGTTCTTAATGAAAACATCACGTCCATATAGAAATAAAGAAGTACCTTTTTCATTTAATTTTAATTTTTTTGTGTCATTACTAAGCATCAAATAACATTCTAAACCTAATAAAAAGCTATCTTTTTGAAATTTACCAACTTGAACACCCATTGAATATACATCATCAGTTATTTTTTCTTTTTGTATTTTCTCAAAAATTAAGTTATTGACAAGAAAAACTTCATCACCAACTATTGTTAACATAGTGTTTTTAGGTAATTCGAAGATGCCCCCATAATTTTCAATTGTTTTTTTTATAATTTTTAATTTTTTCTCGCCAATATTCTTCATTATATCCCTACAAGTTTGAAGTATATGCCATTTCAATACGTATCTTTTGACATAATTCTAAAATTTTTTCTATATCAAAAGAGTCCCCTTCACTACCTATTCCTGGGCAGGATATGTCTACATATAAGTACACCTTTTCACCATTCTTTAGTACATAAGGTGTATCTGATTCAGAAATAGGATTATAAAAAATCCCTAATGGAAAAAGTTTACAAATCAAAGGTTTGAATTCATGGATTGTACAATTTCGATCATTTAAAAAAACACATCCATTATCCCATATTCTTTTTTCAATAACAAATTTTTTTCTAGAAAGATCATACAAAGCGAATTCTTTATCCGTATTTTTTTCTATTCTTTCAATATCAAATAATGTAAGTGGGACGCCTCGTACTCTGCAACATTCACCGCATTGTTTACATTTATATTTTTGACCTGTATACAACACCAATACTTCTTTCATTGAATCCTCTGTTCTATTGATATTTTAATTGCATGTAACTCCTAATTAATATAAGAAAACTTAAGATTTTATTAATTGTAATACTGCATTTCTGGTCTTTTCCCTATCTGCTCCAGCAACAATAATTACGTCGTGTCCGGGATACAATCCATTTGGGATATATTCGACTTCTCCAAGAGATGTATACCAGTCTACTTTTGACTGCCCTCTTTGAACGAGTCCCGCAACTATATTATTCGCAACAGGGCCCCCCACCAGTATGATATTATTATTTTTTGCAGTAGCCTCTATCAATGTTTGATCATTTGTTATCAGTTTTTCTGGTTCCCATATATTGACTCTAACATGTTGAAATGCTCCAGGCTGCTGTTTTTTGAATATTGCGTTGAATCTTATGCTTGTTCCTGGATTATAAAGCCCAGGAAGATTTCCATTGTTGTCCAACAATTCCAAAGAGTAGTCAGGAGAAATTGTAACATTTTTATTAAATTCAGGATTTAAGATGCTTAATGGATTTTGATTTTGATCTACGAATATTTTCAAATTATTTGGATCTGTTGTATCAAATCGAAGGTTAATTAGGCCTATAGACTGATCATATGTGAATTTACCAGTATTTCCTGAACTATCTTTCCAAATTAAATCCATTGAAGACGGATTTAATGTAATTAATTGTCCATTAAAAGCTTCAACTTGTTTTGATCCAGTTATAGTAACATAAACATAATTTTCGTAGTATGCCTCATTTTGAATTTTAGTAATTATTAAATTTCCAGAGATTAAGTCCATAGATGCTGCATTTTTACCTACTACAATTATTGAATGTGGTTGACCATTAGAAGTGTTGACAAAAAAGGATCTTGGAACTTCAGCGGATGCAATTGGATAAATAAAAAAAAACTGAAACACTAATATTATTGAAAGTATTATTTTTAAATTGATTGTCATAGACCTACTATATCATTTTAATTTTTATATCTTGCTATTAAGGCATATATTAATAATAATTTTTCAATCCTTCATATGCTTCATTAATTTCTTTTAAAATACTTTCTTTAATTATTTTTTCTTTTTCGTCTTGAGTTGTATCTGGATGATAGTACTTAGAAAGATCTTTCCATCTACGTTTAATCTCTTCTGCAGTAGTATCTATATCTAATTTTAGGACTTTTAGATAGGAAATCAAAGATAATGAATCTTCGTCTGGGAAATAAGGTATTTCTAATGGATAAACTACACTAGTTTCATAAAATTCATTGCCTTTATAGTTACAAAAAGATCTAATTTCAAATATATCCTCATTTTTAGGTTTAATCGTAACTGTATAGGCTTTATATTCTAATGGTTTAAGGGAGGGTATATTATCTTCAATTTTTGAAAGATTTAAATCTCTATTCTTTTCAACTAAAAAGGAGATGTCATTGGCTTCCATATCGCCGTTATTAATCAAGTAAATATTTATCTCAGAATTTTTTTTCCTCTCCAAGGGATTTAGGATATAAAAAATACATCTAATACTCGGTCGACCTATATCTTCCTCTATTTTGATTTTCAGGGTATCAAGACTCTCAGCTAAATTGTTGGCCCTAATTAAAAGTTCTTTTATAAATACATTAGAAGAAGAAATGGATCTTTTCCCATAGTTTTCTAAAAATGAAGAAAAATCTTCATCAATTAATAAAATATCATGAAAAAGGCCTTCAAATATATCTCTATAAAAATTATAATTTCTGCCTGAATCTTTTTTAGACAATAGATTCTGGCCAATTTTTTCATAGTTGAATATGCAACTTGATAATACTTCTTTTAATGCCTTAATTTTATCTTCTACTTTTTTTCTTTCAGAATAAAGACGCCTAATGTTTTCCACATATTTTTGAGACTGCTGCTCCATATCAAGCATCTTTAATGCATACGAAATATTTTCAAGAGAGGGTATACTTTCAGGATTTTCGTTTAAGCAAATCTGTAACAAATTTATTGAATCTTCAATTTGTTTTTTGCCATTTTCTATCATTAGTTGTGCTCTTGTGTATAAAAAGTCAAAGTCGCCCCATTCTTTCAGAATTGAGATAGCTTCGTCTAATTTACCCATTTTTTGTAGAGCAATTGCAAGATTAATTATAGCATTTTTATTATTTCTTTCTTCATTTAAAACTTTTTTAAAATAGTTTGCTGCTTCAGAATGCTTTCCCATCTTTGAGAGAGAAATTCCTTTATTGTAGAGGGTTTTAGTATCCTCTTGTTTTTTAAGTGCCAAGTCATAAAAATTTAAAGCTTCGTCGGATTTTCCTAATTTATCAAATGATATACCTATGTTAGTGATTATATCAAAATCATCAGGAGAAATAGATCTTGCTTTTTCAAAACACTCTATTGCATCTTTATGCTTCCCCATTCTATCTAATATTATCCCTTTAGAGTTCCAGTAAGAAGAAGATTCAATTAAATTAGACACATGTCTAGGGAAAAATATACATTTAAAAGAGTTTTTATGTATGAATAATTATGTACCAAAAAAAAGATGGCCATTATAGGATGGCAAAGAAAGAGGGGTATAAATCAAGAGCATCGTTTAAATTAATTCAACTTAATAATAAATTTAATCTAATAAAAAAGGGATATAACGTTTTGGATTTTGGAGCTGCACCAGGAGGGTGGATGCAGATAGCATCTGCATTAGTTGGAGATACGGGATTAGTAGTGGGCATTGATTTAAAGATAGTGAAAGATAAATTTCCTAATTCCTATTTTATTCAAGGAGATATATTTGAAAACGACATTTCAAAAAAAATAATAAAAATCCAAGGAGAATACAATACAGTTATTTCAGATCTTGCACCAAAAATTTCTGGGATTAGATCTTTAGACCATCAAAAATCTATTGAGCTTAATTATAGAGTTCTTGAATTATCCTCGATTTTACTTCAATATAAAGGAAATTTATTAATGAAAATATTTCAAGGTGAATTTACAAAAGAGTTAATAGATAATCTAAAAAATGAATTTTATTATGTTAAGATATCAAAGCCCGAATCATCAAGGCCTGCAAGCAGAGAAACATATGTAATATGCAAGGGTTTTAAAAAGAGAAAATTAAAAATAGAAGATATAGAATTATCCGAAGAGAGCGCCTAAGCCTTCAAGTGCTGATTCGTCTGCTTCTTCTTTCTTCTCTTCCTTCTTTGATTCTGCAGAAGGCTTTTGGTCTGAAGCGCCTGTTACTGGTGCCGCTGCAGGTGCATGTGCAACTGGCATTGAAGCAGAGCTTATGGCTTCCTCAATATCTACACCTTCCAATGAAGATACAAGAGCTTTAATTCTAGCTTCATCTACTGCCACTCCCGCGGCCTTTAAAACATTGCTTAAATTTGCTTCAGTTATTTCCTTCTTAGCTTCATGAAGGATCATCGCAGCATATACATATTCCATAATCACACCTCCATATATTAACCAAATAGGGCTCCTAGACCTTCTAATCCAGCGTCCCCATCTTTATCTTTATTATCTTTAGTTTCTTCAATTTTATCCTCAGTTACTTTTTTTTCAGTAGAAGCTGCGGATTGAGATACATTCAACTTATTTTTAAGATCATCATCCAAAGCTGCACTATTAAGTAATTTAGCTAAGCTTAGAGCTTGAGAAACACTTTTTGACATTATTGGACCGATTGTTTCTGGAGAAATAATATTTGCACCAATTGCCAATGATTTTGTTTTGATAGCAGCTTGTTGAATTAACAACTTAACACTGTATTTTGTAAATATTTTTCTATCGAATGTCAATGCTAATGTTTTAGAAAATGCATTGATTATGTTGCTTCTAGTTTGAACATCGTCTATGCTTAGTACTTCCTTCTTAAAGATTAGCCCTTCTTCAAAAGCAGCCGTTAAATTAGCGCCTACTTCCATTGGCTCAATTTTAAGTTGAGAAAGTATATCGCTAACTTTCTTAGATATT
Organism: Candidatus Methanofastidiosia archaeon; assembly: GCA_012799835.1. Taxonomy (GTDB): domain Archaea; phylum Methanobacteriota_B; class Thermococci; order Methanofastidiosales; family Methanofastidiosaceae; genus Methanofastidiosum. The sequence goes on along the minus strand of JAAZKM010000193.1, from coordinate 8,023 downwards.
GTATCTCCATGTTTTACAAAAACAGTGTCCCTTTCGATAGATATTGATCCTTTGTCAATTTTAGCGGGAATTCCAAGTGATTGGAGTTCACTTACAAGTGGGCCCGGAGGCAATCCTGTGCTCCCTTGATGTAGAACTATGTCTGTCTTTGCAATGTCACCAGGTTTTGCAGGTGCAGGGGATTTTGATTTTTGTAAAAGTCGATATATTTTAAAGGGATTCTCATTAGAAAAAATGAATGCTGCTCCTGCACTAATGTAATCTTTAAGAGATTCTTTTTCTGTTTTTTCAAGAGCTATCTTCATTAAATTATTTTTAGACATTCTAAAGGTTACTTTGTCCCTTAAATCTTCCCTTATATTCTGTAGTTGTTTTGCAGGAATATTTTGAAGATCAACAATTCCTACAACAGGAGAAGATTCAATCATGTCCTTAAGAGATTTGACCTCTTCAGTTTTCCAATCAGCTACGCTCCCTTTAATTGCTACTCTTCCCTTCATCTAAAGTCCTCCAATTTTATTGCGGGCCCCATTGTAGTCTTAATATAAATAGATTTTATATTGTCAAATCCTTTCTCAAGTTTCTTTTCAAAAAATTTGATAACTTCTGAAATATTTTCAGCTAGCATTTCATCATCCATTTTTTCGGAGCCAACTAAAGTGTGTATTACCGGCTGATTGGTACTTTTCAGCTTAACTGTTTTATTCAACTTATTTAACATAGGTTCAAGTGGAGCGGTAGGAGGTAAAGGTGCAGGTGTTTTTCCTCTAGGTGCAAAAATTGGGCCTAATGATTTTCCAACTAAGGCCATATAATCTGTTTGTGCTATGAAAAAATCGTGTGAATTTGCGACTTTTTTAGCAAGTTTTTTATCTTTCGAAAACTTTTCAATGTCTTCTTGATCAAATACAGACAAGTTTTCCTTTTTAGCCCTTAAAGCCATATGACCAGAAGCAAATACGCCAATTTTCACATCTTTACCTCTTCCATTAGGCAAAACAAAGTCTTCTTTGATACGATTTTGTGTTTTTTTCATATCTAGTCCTTGAAGATTTATACCCATCTCCATTGACTGCGTGAAGTTCCTCGGCTTTGAATTTTCCTTTGCCTTCTTCACCGCTCGCATTATGGCATCTTTCAAGATGATTCCTCCTTATTTAATTAAATTATTATATTTTCCTTCTTTAATCTCATTTTGTACTACTCTTGGATCTTTTCCTTCGCAAGTAACTCCTATTGAAATACATGTTCCAAGTATCTCTTTCACAACTCCTGCGATGGAGGGAGACAATGAAGAAGATTCCTTCATTTTAGCTATTTTGACAAGCGCATCAATACTTATATCTCCAACCTTACTTGAAGATGGAGTAGCGGATCCTTTTTCTAACTTAAGGTCTTTTAATATTAATGCAGATGCAGGTGGAACTCCAACTTCAATTCTAAAATTCTTTTTTTCATCAACAAAAATTTTAACTGGTACTTTCATTCCTTGAAAGTCTTTCGTTTTCTCGTTTATTTCTGCAACAACTTTACCTACATTAATACCAAGCGGCCCTAATGCAGGTCCTAAGGGTGGACCAGCGGTAGCCTTTCCTCCATCAACAAGCGAAGTGACAGATCTCTCTTTTCCCATTATACCACCATTAACTCTTTTTCTCTATAATTCTAACATAGTCTCCTTTTACAGTAACTGGTATAGGTACCATTGCCTCAAGAAGTTCAACAGTAAGTTCTTCCTTCCCTTTATCTACTCTTATAATTTTAGCCTTCTCACCTTTAAACGGTCCGGCAATTAACTCTACAATGTCCCCTTTAGTAAGACCTGTTACTGATGGCTTAGCCTCTAAGAAATGACTAATTTCATCAAAGGCAATTTTACCTTCAAGGATACCCCTTACATTTCGAAGGCCTTGAATGGCTTCTTCTACAGCCCCTTTATCACTCGCCTCAATGAAAACATACCCTTTTAAGGTTTCTGGTGCTAAGACTGCATAAATTTTAAGATTGTTAGTTTTTACTTTTCCCTCTATCATCTTTGCTACATTCTGTTCTTGATTAACAGCTACTTTTAACGCAAAGATTGGATTTTCGTCGTCATCCATTACGCTCTCTCCCACAATAACAACAAAATCAAAGGTATTTAAAGATTTAAAAAGTTTAGCCTTAATAAAAGGAATTTATGCCCCTATATTTTGGATTATGACTGAAAAGAATTTTATAATGTAACCTATAATTCCAATCAGAACCATCCCAATTCCAGTTACTTTGGAAGTAAGTGAATATTCCTTTTTTCCAGGCTTCTTAGCAAGTTTAAGTACTCTTGTATATTCGGAAATCCAACTTCTTGCCCTATCTTTTTTCTTTAGATTAGCCTCTGTCATGAGGCTAATAATTAAGAATCCTTTTTAAATGTATTCTATCCCGAGATCTATTCCTCTCACTGGTGTTTCGCTCTCGATTAACATTTCAGTTTCTTTTCTTCCAAATATGTATGGGGACTTAACTCCTGAAAGGACTACCATAACTCTAAGTCCGTTTTTAACGTCTTCATTTATCATTGCGCCCCATATAATCTGGGCATCGGGCTCAAGGTCATTTGTTACATGCTCAACAATTTTTTCAGCTTCTTCTAGCTTCATGTTAGAACTTCCAGTGATATTTATCAAAGCTCCCTTAGCACCAGTAACATCAACATCTATCAGAGGGCTACTCAAAGCTTCACTAATAGCTTCTTTAGCCCTATTCTCTGTATCGGATTCTCCTATGCCTATCATTGCAACGTCTCCTTCTTTCATTACAGACCTAACATCTGCAAAATCAACGTTTACAAGTCCAGGTTTAGTAATTAATTCAGCGATGCCACCTACCGCCCTTATCAAAATGTCATCTGAAACTTTGAATGCAGCGTTTATCGGTAATCCGGGTGCAATGTCTAACAATTTATCATTTGGAATTACTACAACAGTGTCTGTGACTTTTCTTAATTTCTCAAGACCTTTTTCTGCATTTCTTTGTCTTCTTAAACCTTCAACAGTAAAAGGTAAGGTAACTACTGCAACTGTAAGCGCCCCGAGTTTTTTTGCAATTTCCGATATAACGGGTGCAGATCCTGTACCAGTCCCTCCACCGAGTCCACATGTGACAAAAACCATGTCACTTCCTTCAAGTACATCTCTAATTACGCGTTCATCTTCTCTTGCAGATTCTTCACCCACCTTGGGATAGTTACCTGCACCCAATCCCCTTGTGACCTCTTTTCCAATCAAAATTTTTTTATCGGCTCGTGTGTGCAATAAATCTTGGGCATCGGTATTAACTGCTATTGCTTCAACTCCGATTACTCCAGTTTCCATTAATCTATCAATGGCGTTGGATCCTGCTCCGCCTGCTCCAATTACTTTAATTTTGGCTCTTGATTCTCTGAGTACTCGTTCGAGTTCTTCGTCTACAGAAGTATAACGATGATCTTTAATTATTTCTTTTTCTGTTACTGCCCTCTCAATGGCCTCTTCAATAACAGATCTCATTTAACTCCCCCTTATAATTAATATAGCTACATATTATTGGTAATATAAAACTTCTATTTGTAATCTATGTATGTTAATAGTATATAAAGCTTTTGCTTAATAATACTAGTTATAATGCTTCTCTTTAGTGGGAACCTCTATTCTTTTACAATATCACTTGCTTTAACAAATGATATATTCTTATTTATAAGCTTGTCTTTTAAATCTGACCGTTCTTTAATACCTTTCCAGTCTAAAATAATTAAATCAGCATCACTACTTTTTAATAAAAACTCAGAAAGTATAGAATCAGTGACAGGAGTATTGTATTTTGCAATTACATGGCCTATGGCTATATCTGTATTTAGCATTATTTCGGTAAATTTTGGGCAATAATGCCCCCCTCCAATTCCAGCAGCAATTCTAAAAGAGCTTTTATTTTTATCATATGTAATCGAATTATAGATTGCAGAAGCAATTACTTCTCCTGCTTCTTTTATTCCCCAGTATGTTTCGTCACTTCCAATTTCTATAAAAGTAGTGGGAAGTCCAGTTAATGGCCCGTGATGCGTAGCTTCAAGTGAAACTTCAAATGGAATTTCAATATTTTTTGACAGTCTTACTATTTCGTTTAAAACTATTTTTTGAAATATCGGATTAGAAGGAGAAACTTGGCCACTTATCCCCCCATACTCGGCCTTACCGAAATTCCCAGGCGTATGACAAGTCAGAGTAGGTATCCTAGCTACAGATTTATGTCTAGTTGCAAAAAAAATAGAATCTATATGTCCAAGATCAAATTCATTTATTTCTTCTTGGATTATTTTTTCAGGAAAATCCATATATATAGTTTCATTCTTTATTCTGACAAGTAATATCTCTTTATTGGTATCGTAAAAATAATCATTTTTAAGTTGTTCAAATGGGTATTTTTCTAGTAAATTCTCCCTAATATTTTCTCCCGCCTTATCTAATTCAGAGCTAACTATTAATTTCATTTACGTACCCCAAATATCAAAAATAACGCCACACATAATGTTTATAAGTTTAATTAAGATTTAATTAAGATGATTCTAATTTACTTCAATTCCGTTCTCATTATTATTTAAATTAATACTAATGACACTAGATTTAATTATTCTCACAATGGCAATAGATTATCGGATAGAAAAAAACAAGTAGCATCAATAATAGTCAATTAAAAATTAAATGAGGTTAATGAACATGTGTCCCAAATGGCACTTAAACATATGCCCTCTCACTTTTTATAGTGACAATAGGATAAATAAATATATCTAATCGTATTGGAAAATATGAAAAATAAAAATCTTTAGATTTAAGCTTTACATACTTTATATAGTGGTTGATTGTTGAGCTGTTAGTATTAACTCCATTAATGGTTATAATATTGGCAATTGCAGCTTTATTCAAAAAGAAATGTTTGTATTAGGTAAAAAGATAACTTTCTATTCCTGTAATTCCCGGGATAAGATTTACCCTTGTATTTTTTCTTTAAATTGTTCAAATATTGCAGATAAGTCTATCTCAAACGCAGAAACTGGCATTTCTAATTTAAAGTTATATAGTACTTCAGGATTTAACTCCCCCATCCTGCCTACATACTTTCCTCCGACCTCTAAAGAGCAAGATCTTCCTTGTATAAAATAAGGGTAATTATCTTCTTTCACAGAGTATTGGATGCCTAATGATGTGAAAAATCCATTTAATATGCCTTTTATTTCAGAAAAATTAGCCTTAGGGTGGCAGATTGCACAAGAAAGAAATTGTTTTTCAACTAAATTTTGATCTGGTACAACTATACCTACTTCAAAAATATTTTGAGGATATTCGTAATGAGAATTTGAAGCTAGTGTTTTTATTAACAAAGGCAATAAACTACACCTAATGGTGTCAAATTCTGTGTTTACTGCATTCCTTGTCTTTACAATTTTTCTTTTGTTATCAAGCATTTTAGTGATTAAGATATCTTCATTTGAAAGAATATAATTTTTTACTTCAAAGAAATTGAATCCAACCATCACTTCTTCAATTTTTCTAATGAATATTTCAATAGGATTTTCTTGTCCTATGGTAGCTATATCAGGGATTTCTGGTACGAAATTTTCAAATCCATACGCAATTGAAATATCTTCGACTAAATCTATTGGGTGAATAATATCCGCCCTATATGGCGGTATCTCTACAGCAATCTTGCCTTTAGATTTAGAATGAACCCCATATCTCATTTTAAGTAGTAAGTTGGCTGTTTCATCTTCAGATAAATTAAGCCCAAGAATTTTGTTTGAATAAGATATATCTAATTCAATTATTTCTCGATTTAGATTTGGGTATGTCAATTCTTTTCCTTCATCACTTAATTTAAAAGAGTATATATTTCCCTTCCTAATAAAAAGGCCCATCAAAATTATGTTTAGTGCATATTCAATACTTTTTCTATGTGTGCCTGTTATGTCAATGAATAGATTTTTTGTTTTTTCGGTGACTTTTGTGTGGTCTCCATTGATAATTGGAGGCATAGATAATACTTGGCCCTTATTGTCAATCCATATAGGGCACTCTTTAAACTCGGACAATAGATGTGCATATTCAATTCCTTTGGGGTGGAATTTTAATATTTCATCTATAGTAATAGTTTTATCAAATTCTAGAGGTTTAAAGGTAAAATCTCTTGGCATGGCGGTATATTTAATTGGAAATTCAATTTTATCCAAATCATGTACACCTATTGCAACTTTTTTTCTGTTTCTCCCATGAGTTATATGTAGTTTCTCTTGAATCTGCATCAGTGACCTAATTGTATTATCGTCAAAATTTATTCCTTTTACAATAGCGCCCACTGCATAGGGCCTGACTAATTTTACTTTAGGATCTACAATTCCCGCGTAAGTGGAATCATAAACATTAAATTCAATTGGACCTTCTTCAATCCCCATAAATCCCTTCATAGCATTGGTAAAACCTTCAATAGACAACATATCAGGTCGATCTGGAAAAACTTCAACTATTATTTCAGGATCGACTTTTTCTAAATCAGTGCCAATCATAGATATTCTTTCACTTAAAGTTTGATCATCAACAGATTTCCCTAATAGTGAAATAAATTCGGTCTTATCAAAATTAACAGTAGGCATACTCATCATCCTTTTATCCAAATAGGTAGTTTTTTCATCATATCGAGATCATTAGTATATTTTTGTCGTATGTCTGTCAATCCATAATAATCCATTATTAGTCTTCCAAATCCAGGACCCCATGCTAGTACAGGTACATCACTTCCCAGAAGGGGAACGACTACCTCAGGTCTAAAAATTCCTGCACCTAATAACTCTACCCATTCTCCTTTGGCCCTATTATATATGTCCACCTCAATGCTTGGCTCAGTATAGGGAAAATATGCAGGCCTAAATCTAATTTTAGAGTGTCCCAATTTATTTAGAAAGCGTTTAAGGTATCCCAATAAGTGTTTGAAATTAGCATCTTCATCAACCACAATCCCATCAGTCTGATAAAATTCAAAGAGATGCTTCCAATCAAGTTTTTCATTCCGGAATACCTTACCAACAGAGAAGAATTTTGCAGGCAAATCATCTAGTTTTAAAGTACTAAGAGTTCGTGCAGATAAAGAGGTGGTGTGAGTTCTTAGAACATATTCTTCGCTAACTCTTCTATCCCAATTATACCCCCAACCTTTTGAATTTATATTTCCTCCATGTTCATGCATTGCAGAAATTTTATTTGCTATCTTTGGATCTATATGGCCCTGTCTAGGAGACTCTATAAAAAATGTGTCCTGCATATCTCTAGCAGGATGATCTTGCGGTTGAAACAATGCATCAAAAACCCAGAAAGATGTGTCTATCATTGGCCCTGACATTTCCTTAAATCCCATCTCAAGCCATATTTTTCGAATATATTCAATTGCTTGATTTACAAAGTGTTTTTTTGCCGGGTAAAAAGTCCTAACATCAGCTGAAATATCAAACTTTTTTAAAGTGAGATTTTTCCAACTCTGATTTTTCAACATTTCAGGCGTTAATTCTGATATCTCATCAGTTATCTCAATCCCTTTCGATAATTCAAGTTTTCCAAGTTCAGTAAGGTAAACTTTCCTAATTGTATTTAATTTTTTTTCAACAAGTTTTCTTTTTAAAAGAACATTAATTAAGTTATCATTAACAATTTTTTTCTTAGAAATATCTTCTAGTGCAATTTCTTCATGCGTTTTTTGATTCAAAGCAATATTACCTTTATCAGTTATGAAGAATGATAAGGAATCCTTAGTTTTTTCAATAGATATCCATCCATTTTTTCTTGCTATCCCTATAGCAATATTTTTTTCTTCTTCAGATAATTGTATTTTAGAAATGGGAATTTTTTCTTTTAATCCTTTGATAAATATTTTTTCAATCAAACCGTTAGTTATACTTTTTTGACCATCTTCTGTCAAAAATAAATTAGAAACATTCTTTTCTTCAACTATCACTAAATTCTTACTA
>JAAZKM010000192.1 GCA_012799835.1 Candidatus Methanofastidiosia archaeon | reverse complement strand
GATTAGTTCTGTGAAATATGGGAAGAAATCAAACATTATTAAACCACCCGATATTAAAACAAGAAAAACTAGAATTGTATCGAGTGCAAAAAGTAGTTCAAACTTACCTAATTTCTTAATATACTCGAACATGTGTAGGAATTATGTCTTTTATTTATATCTTAATCGTTTTGACCTTGTGAAAATCTTTAGGTCTCGATTCGAATAAGCAGATAAAAAATTATGGCAAAATTAGCAAAAATCCCGAAAATGAATAAGAACCTCCTTCTAATTATTGATTAAAAAAATGAAGACTTAGTTTTCTTAATAATGCTCTTTTTATACTATTTCTTTTATTTTTTTAGTTATTTCTCTTTTTTTCTTAGTCTTTTCCATTGGAACAACCACTTTATTTAAAACATCCTCAAATGTTGACACTATCAAAGAAGCTACAAATCTTTCTTCTTTGTTTTCAATTTTTGAGATATCAAACTTATTATTCTTTTTTCGATATTTTTTAAATGGCCCATAGCCTTCAATGAATTCACTAAGATAATCCAAAATCTCTGTGTATTTATTAATCTTATTCAAATCTAACATCATCTCGCGAAAAATAGTATTCCCATTAATCAGATTATTATTTGATGAATTAATAGAAAATTTTATTATATAATCTAAAACTTTCGATGCAATATTTTTATGTTTTTTTATAATATTTGGAAGTGTAAGGGTATTTCCAAACGGGTATACGTCAATTTTATTCTCTATAAAAAGGTTATTCAACTTAAAAAGGGTTTTTAAGGCATTATAAGAAATGTTTGAGATATTATCATCATATTCTTGGGCTAAGCTCTCATTTAACATTTCTGTAAGACAATCAATAACGTACTCGGCTATTTTTTCCTTAGTATCTTCGTGAATCAAATCAGTTTTAATCGTTTCATATGTTATTTCTTGAATATAATTCAAAGATGTATGAAATTTATTTTTGTAATTATCCCTACATTTATCCATTATCCGATATGATTTATTTAAATTCAAATCTTCATCTTTTGTAGAATTATTCTTTATTTTCTTTATTTCGCTCGTCAATAATGTAATTACTCCACATTCATGTTTTAGTATATCATGCCACGTCCCAACATAGTATTCTATAAAATCTATTTTTTCAATTGAAACATCAAAGAAATGTTCTTTATATTTTGTGTATTGTGTTTTTTCAGGTATGTCTCCATTTGAATATTTTGTAATTATCTCTTCGTTAGAGATTATATAATTTTGATTAATTTGGATTATTTTATTAATAGAATTAGAATAAACCTCTAGATATGTTTCTAGAGTAGTTTCATTTATATTCGCAGTATTTATTTTAGAAAATAGATCTTTGTATCCCTCTAGCCAAGTTTTATTAATTTTTTCATATTTTAGATAATCAAATTCTTTTTTCATTTTATCCTCAATTAATATAGTTTTAGTCTAATAATCCATCCTCACCAATTCTGTCCACGCCTATGTCTTCATCGATGTATTCTACATGCCTGTCCCCTATGAATTTGATTAAATCATTGATATCTTTTTTTTCATTAATCAGATTTTCTATATATGCATTAAATGTCTTAAGTTCTTTACCATAATCAATTTGTAACTTATAGGATTTGGGGAAAAATTCAGTTAAAAATTTAATTTTGTCAAATCTACTAATACGAGGGATAATAAAATAAATGTAGGATAAAAAGAAAGTTAGATCCCAAAGTAATATAAGAAATCCCAAGGAGTTGGGGCTAATTTGAAACAGGGGAATATCCTCAATATAATACCCATGATTTGAAAAATATAATGTTGAAATATTTAAATCTCGATTTGGGTTGTTTATGTTTTCTGTATTAATAGTAATCCCGCTTAAAAATAAAGTGACGAGTAATATACTAAGAATATAGGATATCAAAAATCCATATATAAACTTTTTATTGATGAATTTTTCTATGTATTCGGTGGGCATAGTTCCGTGGCTATAACTTAAGAAAAATATGAAAATTGTCATGAAAATACTCATTATTGTTGCTAACATTGTTGCAATCGTACTTAGAGGGGCATTGCTAGATTCAACAAGATTCAATATATTCATCCTCATTAGACACCATAAAATAAAAATGATAATTGCACCGATTATAAGTGTCAGATATTCTATGGGCATACTGGATTTTTGATACATAATCTCATTTTTCATATAGGTCATGTTCATTTAACTTTTTCCTATGTCTTTTAGACATAATACTATAATATTACTTAGAGTCTCTTATCTAAATGTTTAGAAGAAGGAAAATAACAAGGATTATTTTCTAAAAACAACTATTCTTTCTTCCAGTTCCAGAACTTGTTGCTTGGCATCACTTTCCACTCCTTGTCCCGACACTCTGTTCTAACTGGGATCCAAATGTATCTAATCTTTTTCATCGGGCAGATGTGGCATGGGCCCGGACTCTGCTTTTTGGAATTACCGGAATAGTTGCACCTGATGTATGAGAAAGATCTACTGACATGCGATCTTTTGATATAGGGGCATGTTATGCTTTCACAATCGTTTCTTGTGGAAGCTATCGTTATGCGCCTGTCATGCACCTTCATCCTCCTGATGCTAACATACTCAGGTATGGTCTTCTGGACCTGTATCCTATAGAAAAAATCAAGCCTTGTCTGCACTAGATTGTTGCCCATGGCCCTAATTTTAGGGCCAGGTATATTATGCAAATCCTAGAGCAAAATAGTATTTAGTATTTCTAGGGCCTAATAGAATATGGAAAAGAATTTTTTTTCCCTATTTCCCTATTTTTTTCCATATTCTTATATAGGGGGAAAGATATAATAAAGTCATTATATTACAAAAAAAGAATTAGGTGATCAATTGAAAAAAAACATATTGTTAATAAGCTTTTTTTTATTCTTTTTAATGTTCGCTGCTGTTAGTTCTTCCTCAGTCCCTCAGAGAACTGTTGTTAATAATAATTTTGAGGGCTCTATCAAATCTATTTCTATAACTCCAGATGGAGAATATATTGCAGTTGGAACCACTAACAACCTAGCATATTTATTATCAAAATCAGGAGAAATAATATGGAGTAAAAAAGTTAGCGGAAATCTATTACATTCAATTTCAATCTCCTCTGATGGAAATTATGTCATTGCAGCCATGGGTGACGGATTTTACTATGTAGATAAATATGAGAATAGATTATTTCAACAATCTGCTTCAAGTTTAGCTTATTCTACGTTTCTAAATACCAATGGAGAATATTTAGCCGTTGGTTCAGGGTATACTGTATATATGTTGCATGATTATGGGGCAAAAAAGTGGGAATATGTTAGGGATTCTTATATTACGGGGAGTGTTGTTTCTTCAGTCGCCTTGACATCAAATTCTGACTATTTAGTGGCTGGTTCAAAAGATATGCATGTATATTTTTTTAGATGTAATAACTCATATTTAAACTATTTGTGGAGATATAATGTTAGTTCTTTTGTGTATTCGGTCTCTATATCCCCGAAAGGGGACTATGTGGCAGTTGGCGCTGGGTCAGGGATATTTTTAATTGATAAAAATGGCGATTTGCTGTGGGAACGAAAACCAGGGAACTCTATCAATTCTGTTTCTATTTCTTCTGATGAGAGGTATATTGCAGTTAGTGCCGGAAGTGGGATATATCTGTACAACACAAAAGGAGATTTATTGTGGAAGGATAATTACCCGTCAAGTATAGATTCAGTTATTGTTTCCCCAAAAAGCAACTACATATTAGTGGGCTCTGGAAAAGTCTTGTATAAACAAGATATAAATGATGATTCAAATGGTAATGGAGAATCTACCAATAGGCTTAATAATGGCCGCTATGTGTTGAATCCCAATTTAATCAATATCCAAGGCAATAAAAGTAATTCTTGGTGGATAGATCCTTATACAGGTAATCCAAATGTCGTTATCGTAGTGGGTGCAGGTGCACCAGACGAGAATGTCAGAACAGCAAAACTATTGGCCACGGCAATAATAAATAATGGAAATTCTAAAATTGAATCCATAGATATTATAAAGCTGGATATCGAATTTAATTCAGTTACAAATAATAAGAACGTAATACTACTTGGCGGTCCAGTAGACAACAGCATAGTAAAGGACTTAGTTGACATGGGGGTGTCCACTGTCGACTGGGCAACATCCAGAGGAGAATGGGAATGGATTGCAGACCCATTTGCCAAAGGGTATGATATACTTATCATTTCAGGTCCTGAAGAAGGCGTATTAGCTAGAAACGGCCAATTTGTAGTAAGAGAAGTTTTGCCTGTTCCTGTGTCTAAAACAGCACCTACACAAGAGTACTATTTTAAAAGAACAATGGTAGTTGAGGATTCTTTCTACAATTTACCTGACAAGGATGGTGATGGCGTACCTGATAAATATGATAATAATCCCAATGGAAGCGGAGGTTCATCATACACATACTTTTCGTGGGATGACAATGGTCAACTTAGAACTTGGGAGTTAGAAGCCCCATATGACTATATTAACTTCTACGATAAAGCTAGGCCCCAATATGATAGTGTGGCACAATGGACCAAATTTATTGTTCCAAATGATAAAGTGTCAGAAATTCTATCTAAGGCTTTTAATAAAATAAGTAATGGGTATACAGAAGAAGAAAAAGTATCATTGGTCTTGAAATTTGTTCAGAAATTGGAGTATAAATCTGACGATACCATAACAAGAGATAACAAGTTTTTTGATTACCCACGTTATCCTACTCAGACGTTATTTGACAGGACGGGGGACTGCGAAGATACATCGATACTATTAGCAGCTTTATTAAATGAAATGGGCAAAGATGTATCCTTAATTCATCTACCAGATCATATGGCCACAGGAGTATATATCCCAAAATTTAATCCTAATTACAGTGCTTACTACTACACATTAAGTGGCAAGGAGTATTATTATTGTGAAACTACTGCGAAAGGTTGGAAAATTGGACAAATTCCAGAGGAATATATAAATGCAACTGCGCGTATCTACGAGATAGATTAGATAAATAGATTTTTATATTTTAAATTTTTGTTTCTTATTTCGTATTTCTTATATTATCCCAATTCCTATTTGTCCAACCCTATTTTTAAGGCCAGATCCCATTAAACAAACTGGCCCTATCTTTTAATAAGGATTAGTTCCATTAAAAAAATAAAATAATTTTCTAAGTTTTAGGTTGGCCCCTCCTTCTCCTTTCATCTTCCAAGCTTTCTTGTATCTCTGCATCGTTTTTAATGATCTCAATGAATTCTAAAGCCTTGTTGAACTCTCTTATTAAATCGATGTTTTCTTCTGCGGCCTTATAGAAGAATTTTTTGAGGCTGTTCTCTTCCTTTTCTATTTCAAATACTTTCTCTTCCTTAAGCGGCATCCCGCACCTATAGCAGTATTCCGAAGTGGGCCCGCAGCTCTCCTTGCACCTGGGGCATTCTACCGGTTTGATATTGTTCTGATGCTTGCTGTCCTCAGTTTTAAGGCCATAGACCTTATTGTATATCGCATTGTCAATGTCCCTGCCCGAGAGGTGGACGTATATCTTGGGCATGTCCGAACCAAGCTCCCAGCCGAGGTAATGGCACATTTCGGATTCGGTCAGTGTTGATGCCAGGTGCGTCGCTCTGGAGTGCCTGAACGTATGGGGGGTGATCCTCTTTTTGATTCCTGCTCCAGCGACCGCTCTTTTCACGATGTTTCTGTACATTGTGTAGGAGAGCGAGTTGCCATAACTCTTGGTGCAGAGGCCGACGAAGAGGGGCTTATCCTCTTCTGGCGCCGGGTGCATGCTCATCCATACCTTCAGGTAGGACTCCGACATTACAAAAGGCACCAGTCTCTCGCCTGTCTTGCCCCTCACCTTCACCTTGCCCCCATAACTGTTGAACTCAATGTCCTTGCATTTAACCGAAGCAAGCTCACCTATCCTAAATCCCCCCTCGTAAAGGAGTGCTACCATGGCCCTATTCCTAGGGTGTCTTGCGGCCTTAATCACGGCCAATACTTCATCCTTGGACAGAATGTCGGGCTTTCTGTCAATCTTTCGGGTCCCTTTGATGCACTCAAGCCCCTCCCAGTCCTTCCCCTTGTGCCACTTGAAGAACTTCTTCAGGGTCTTGTCGTACTCCCTTTTGGTGTGCGGCGAGTATTCAGCGATTTCAATTTTCTCCAGAACTTCAATTACGTCCTTTTTGGTCCAGTCAGAAAATGTCTTATTATTAAATTTCTCAGATATCAGCCTCAGCACCATGATATAACGGACCGTCCGGAGGATGCCGATTCTTGTGGCTATAAGATAGCTTTTGTATTCAAGAATAATTTTTTTGTTCTCTTCATTCATTGAAGAATTTTCTATCAGGCATATCTCTCGCTCAAAAAGCCTTTTCTCATTATAGATGCTCATACATAATGAAATCAAAAGTTTGTATAAGTCGTTTGTCCTAGGGCATTCGACTTAATT
>JAAZKM010000191.1 GCA_012799835.1 Candidatus Methanofastidiosia archaeon | reverse complement strand
ATAAGGAGGGTAAAATTAAGAGGTATAAAAATAGAGAAATTAGAGGGAGAAGATTATAGTCCTGATGAACAGCTAATGTATCTTAATAATTTTGGAGAAGACTTATTCTTACAATTTATTTACGAAAGAATGTTACTCCTCAAGGAGTTGTTAAAAAATGAAGGATGTATATTTGTTAGGTTTGACTATCACTTTTCTCATTATATAAAAATAATATTGGACGAAGTATTCGGGAAAGAAAATTTTGTTAATGAAATTTCTGTTAACAGAACAAAAAAAATATTTGAGGGTGTTAGGGGCCTTAATGTTGCCTTTGATAGTTTATTTGTCTATACAAAAAATACAGATACAAAGCTGAAAAATGTATATAAGTCAAGGCCAAAAGTAAAATGGTTACCTATGCACTCTCCTGGCGTTAGGCATCCTAGAGAAAGAATAGTTTTTGATACAACTTTTATTCCACCTGAAGGGAGGCATTGGACATTTGTGCAAGAAAGAATAGATAATGAATTGTTACCTGAAGGAAGAATACGAGTCAGCCCTAATGATCAAAATATTCTAGAATATCTACAAAGTGAAAATGAATTATTAGATACTAATTGGTCTGATATCCCTGGAAATACAACAGATTGGAGTGATATTCCTGGATATACAAGCAATAATACAGGCTATCCAACAGAAAATTCTGAAAAATTACTGGAAAGAATTATAAATATGGGATCGATTAAAAATGACATTGTTCTTGATTGTTTTAGTGGATCTGGAACTACCCCTGTAGTTGCGCAAAAATTAGGCCGTAGATGGATAGCTTGTGATATTAACAAAGGATCGATTCAAATAACAAGCAAAAGATTGCAAGAAACTATTGAAAAACAATATTCTAACGATAAACAATTGAAATTGGGAGAGGATATAAATAGATATTATTCTTTTGGAATATATAAAATAAATAATTATGATTTACAAATATTAAGAACAGAAGCAATTGAACTGGCAATAAAACATATTGGAATAAAAAGAACAAAAACAGATATTTTTTTTGATGGAATCTTAGGCAATAACATAGTCAAAATAATAGACTTTAATCATCCGCTCACATTAATTGATTTACAAGTAATTCAAGAAGAATTAAAAAAGAGGCCTGAAGAAAATAGAAATATTACAATTGTATGTTTGGGTAGAGAGTTGGCTGTCGAATCATGGATAAAAGATTATAATAATAAACATTATGTAAATAAGTTCGAAGTAATAGAACTGAGAACAGATTCAAGATACGGTAGATTTCTTATACATACTCCAGCATATGCTGATGTTCGTATTGAAAGAAAAGGAAATAAAGCATTAATCAAGATAAGAGATTATATATCCCCTACAATCATTGAAAGATTAAATCAAAATAGTAGAATATTTAAAGTAGAGATACCTGATTTTAGAGCTATGATTGATTTAATTTTAATTGATTCAGATCATAACGAAAAATTATTCAATATTTGCTATTCTGATATCCCCAAAAAGAAAGATGATTATGTAAAAGCAGAATATATCATGTCTATACCTAAAAGAGAAACTATAATTGCTGTTAAAATAATAGACATGCTTGGCGAAGAAGTATTAATAAAAAAAAGAGTATAGTTATTTAATAAAATTTTTTACATAAATAATAACTATAATTTTGTCTAAATAAATCACGAATATATAATTTATATGATTAGTCTTATTCGTAGCTTAGAGGTCGTTAAAATAATCGTCATACCCAAGGCTTAGATTAATGAATCTCATTGGGTAAATTAGAATAATTTTTCTACTATTTTTTAGTCCCAGAACTTATTTTTAGAAAACATATGCAATTCCTTCTCCCTACACAGAGTCTTAACTGGGATCCAAACATTTCTTACCTTATTTATCTGACATACACCTCAAGTATTTAGTATTGTAAATGCACTCTCCTTAGAATAATTGCACCTGATATATAAGAATGATCTACTAACGCGAGATATTTAATAAATTGACAGACAAAGATTGAATGGCCATCAATTGTTGGTAGGATTTAGACACTTTTGTCAGACGCCTTCATCTCCTTGATACTTATTTATTCTAGTATGGTCTTCTGAATCTGCATTTTATATAAAAAATCAAGTTTGGCTGTATCAAGTAATTAACATGGCCCTAATTTTAAGGCCAGGTATGCTATCTCTATGCTAGTGTATAATTTTATTTAGCACTAATTTGAAGTGCTAATAATAGCCATTGTTTTTTTTTAAAATTGCCTGGGTCGGGGGTTTCAAGAAGACTATAGATTTACCCAGGCATAGGCATGAAAAAATGGCGGCATAATTTTAGGGCCCAGACATAAACTGGGGAGTTTATGAGATGATAGATTTTTCTGGGCCTTAATCCCTATAATTGGCTTTCACCTTTAAGGTCTTATCAGAGCGCATTTGTATTTAATTTAAAAATATAAACGGGCATTTGGATGATTGGTCCTAATTTTAGGGCCACTATATTAAACTAATAATATTGAAATTAGATTAAAGAATATTTTTATTTTTATCTATAAATCATGAAAATTATTGTTAGATATTTCTAAAAAAATTAGATAAAGGAAAAAGTTATATAGTAAATGTGTAAGTTGAAAACGGTGATAACATGGATGGAGAACTAATTAATAAAATATTGGTCCCAGTTGACGGATCAGAATCTTCTCAGAAAGCTTTAGAATACGCTGCTTGGGTTGCTGGTAAAACGGGGGCTAAAGTAGTGATGTTACATGTCATAGATGCTGATAAAATGAAGCTTACTCACGAATCCATGGACAGATTCACCCCTGAATGGGAAGTCAAAATAAAGGGAACTGACGACATAAAGAGGTATTCTCCATTTTATGAGGAGCAGCTTAAGTGCATAATTGATGACCCGATGTGCAGACGCGGAAACAACGTTCTAAGAGAAATGTCAAAATATGCAGAACAAAAGGGAATTAAGACGAAAAACATGTTAAAACTAGGAAAAGTTCCCGACACAATTTTACAGGTAGCAGATTTAGAGGGATGTGACCATATAATAATGGGTACAACAGGATTGACAGGAATTAGAAGGCTTCTGATGGGTCATGTCGCAAGTGAAGTGGTAAAATACGCTCCATGTAGGGTCACTGTTGTTAGATAAGCTTGGAAAAAACATTAATCTCTTAATCTTTTCTTTTAATGTGTATTATT
>JAAZKM010000012.1 GCA_012799835.1 Candidatus Methanofastidiosia archaeon | reverse complement strand
TCGATAATAGCACCTTTAAAATTAAAGAAAGGAGGTAAATAACCATGAGAACTAGAAAATACACAGACCAAATAATCCAAACTGTGAAGAAAGGAATTGAAGCAAAGAAATCTTACAGAGAGATTGGTAAAGGACTTGGATTAGAACCAGAAAAAGTAAGATACATTGCCAGAAAATATCAACTTGAAAATTTGAGAGAGAATGTCCAAGCAGTGAGAACCAAAATACCTTTGACTGAAAAACTCTTGAACTACCTGAAAAGAACCAAACGAGAAGGCAAAAACTTTACAATTACAGCTCTCGCAGATGCCCTTAATGTTGCTCCGAAACATATCGCAAAAGCCATAGAAGATTTGAGAAACCAAAATATCACCATAGAGATTGACCAAGAAGGAGTTGAACTTTCTAAGACAATTCCTGTTAAGGAAAAATCTTTAGTGATAGACCCTCACAAATTCTTTGGCGGAAAGATAATCAGATTTGGAGCAATAGCAGACACTCATTTGTGTAGCAAATACCAGCGACTTGATGTTTTGAATGCTCTCTATGACATCTATGAGCAAAGAGGAATACAAAAGGTTTTTCTTTGTGGAAATCACATAGACGGCGAAATCAGATTTAACAGATACGACTTGCTCGTTCGTGGAGTAGAAGACCAAACAAAATACTTTATAGAAAATCTGCCACAAAGAGACGGCATAGAAACTCAATTTATTACAGGCGATGACCACGAAGGCTGGTATGTTCAAAGAGAACATATCAACATCGGACAATACACAGAAGATATGGCTAAAAGAATGGGCAGAGACGACATCAAGTATATCGGACACATGGAAAGAGATATAGAACTCAAGGGAGCAAAAACTTCTCAGATAATCAGATTGATTCATGGCGGTGGCGGTTCTACTTACGCTGATTCTTACACCTCTCAGAAGTATGCTGAAAGCTTACAATCTGGCGAGAAACCAAGAGTTATATTAATCGGTCATTTTCACAAGTTCTGCTTTGACTATCCAAGAGAAATCTACATGGTTCAAGTTGGATGTGTGGAAGACCAAACACCATTCATGAGAAAGAAAAAGATTCTTGCTCATGTTGGCGGAACTATTATAACTCTACACCAAGACAACGATGGGATTATTAACAGATGTGAAGTTGAATGGATTCCTTTCTACAACAAGAAGTTCTACGAATATAAGTGGTAGAAACAAAATGAGAGGGAGAAGACCTCCTCCCTCTCCAAAAATTAAGGAGAAAAAAATGAATAAAATAAGAAAATTCAAAACAGGAGCAACCAGAGATACTGATGAAAACAAACTTGATTATGAGGGATTTTTAAGTCCATTAGTTTTAGAAAGATATGCTGAGTATATGCACGAAAACCGAATTCAACCTGATGGAAAATTGAGAAGCTCGGACAACTGGCAAAAAGGAATTCCGAAAGATGCCTATATCAAAAGTTTATTTAGACACTTTATGGATTTATGGAAAGAACACAGAGGATTGCCAAGCCGAGAAGGAATAGAAGATGCTCTTTGTGGAATTATATTCAATTCAATGGGATATTTATATGAAGAATTAAGAAACCCTAAAAATCAAGGTAAAGATGATATTGCTTCTTGTCCTTCTATTTTTACTCCTGATGAATCCACTACTTTTTCTCCTTATACTACTACTATAGATTCTCCTCATTCCACTACTACTTATGACTCCTCAAAGTTTACAACCACAAATGACCCCTCAAAGTTTACAACCACAAACATATCTAATGAAAAAACTAACTAAAAAACAAAAAGAAATTTTAGATAAAGCAATTAAAAAAGTATTGAAAGAATACAAGAAAGCCCTTGAATTATTAGGAAAGAATTAGGCAAGGTGAATTAGTTTCGGTTTTAGTTCATTACTAAAATATGTTGGTGCAAATCCGACCCTTGCCACATTAACTCAAACTCTACAAATTAGAGAGTTTAAGGCAACTTGTTAAAAGAATACTAATATGAAAAAAACACTTAATATTCCTAAAACATTAAAAGTAAATGGTCATACATACAAAGTTATTGTTAGAAAGGATAGAGAGATACAAGATGGTAGCTATAATCAAGCATCAAGCTTAGCGCCAAATTTAACTATCTGGATAGATGGTCGGCAGTCATTGTCCAGACAAGAAAGTTGTTTAATTCACGAAATTATTGAAATACTTAATTATGACTTTGAGATTGGTTTATCTCACGAAAAAATAACTCAATTAGAAACAGGAATTTATCAAGTTTTAAAGGACAATAAATTGTTAAATAGTAAAAAGATTAGTTAAGAAATTATCAAGATATATTTAGCACCTTAACAAATTAAAAGAAAGGAGGTATCTCAAAATGAAACTCTTGATTGACCTTGACGGCTGTATATTTCCAACATATCAAGAATTAAATGTATTACATAAAGCACTTTTTCAG
>JAAZKM010000190.1 GCA_012799835.1 Candidatus Methanofastidiosia archaeon | reverse complement strand
GATATGTAGATAATTGGTTAACAGGATGATCAGATCCTAAAAGAAATCTTACTTCTCCAGCCAATGAGCAAAAATTACCTATATATAATTCATTACTTGTATTAGGAGACGAAACATAAATTTCACCATATGTGCATCTTCCTACATGAATTTTATTCATATCCCCAAATATTTCGTTATACACAGTGAAGTTATGCTTATTAAGTCTACGCCACTTTATTTTCTTAATTAATCTTCTTGAATAGTTTAATAGCATAAAGCCCTCCTATAACCTTAAAAGAATTAAAATTTTATACAAAATAGTTTTTATACAAAAATCAATATTATTTATCAAATTACATAGAATTAAACGCATTCCAGAAAAAGAAGAATAATTATTAACGTAAATCATTTTGGATTCATGAAAACACTTTCTATCAAATAATCTTTTTTTGTAATCAACCAAATTTTTATCTTTTGATTGATGATTATGATACACAAAACGATTTAAAAGGATTGCTTCTTTCTTATCTATAGAACTAAGTTTTCTAGAAAGTATATTTTCTTCATAATACAAAAAAGTTCTATTATCAAATAGCTCAACTTGTTCTAAATCTTCTAACTTTGCCATAAAAAAGCATCCAGAAACTACATCAACAGTTGTAGCAAGTGTTTCTTCTGAAACATTGATACAAGAATACCTTTCATTCATATCTTCTATAAATAGCTTTCCAATAAATGTCCCTGCCCAATATAAATTTTTATTTGATGGATACTTCCAACCGTAATCTAAAAATCCACGCCAAGTATCGTTAAAGATAGTTTGGCATGAAACAATAGAATAATCATCATTACTTTCTAAAAAGTCATATAATGCAACAATAGTCTCTTTCTTGTCAATAACTATATCTGGGTTCATTACAATTACATATTTAATGTCTGTAAAATTTTTTCTAATATATTTAAATGCATAATTATTACCTTTTGCATATCCTAAATTAGAGCCAGTTTCTATTAATTTCACTTTTTTTTCAAATTTATATTCATTTTCTAACTCGTTAAAAGAGCTATCCGTAGAGCCATTATCAATAATTAAAATATTCAATTCATTAGAAAATTTTAATAAAGAATCTACACATTCTTTAGTCAATATATAAGTGTTATAATTCAAAATCAAAGCTACAATATTATTCATGGTTACTGTCATATATTATTGAGTTCCTTTACTTATATTTTCTTGCAAACTAATTCGATATTTGCACATTAAAAAAGCCCATATAGCAAAATTGATATAAAAAGTATAAAAAATCACAGTAAAATAGAGTACCAGATAAATTAATGAAAATTCAAGTAACTTATAGTCTCCTTTTTTTACTCCTAAATATATACCTCTTATAACTGGAACAACATAAGGAATGACAAATAATAGACCTCCATAAGCCAATACGGAAAAAATAGTATTGCTGAACCCTTGATTCCAAGAACGATTTACAGACATAAAAGTTCTTAACAAATCAAGATTCTCATATCCATTCCCATAAATTGGGCTTTTGATCCAACATTTGATTCCAGCTATATAATCATCAAATCTAGCAGTATATGATGCTGTATCCTGTTTAAATGAGAGCAAACTCAATGTTCCAATAAGAATAACTATCACAGCAATCATTGCAATTAAAATTTGTGTCTTCTTATTCTTAAATGTATGTATCATCCTCACCCCAATAAAAATCAAAAGAACAATATACCCTGTTACCGAAGCTACTGAAAGCAATGCAAGAACCATGCCTATAATTTTCCATTTTTTAGGCTCATAATATTTCGATATCATAGTTAAAAATAACAATGCCAAAACCAATACAATCATAAACATTGGGCCTTCAGTAAATATTCCAATATTTCTTCTTATTCCATGTCCTATCCAATCTATACATTGATAGGGAGAAGAATAATAAATACCATGAAATGTTCCATACCATCCAAGCCAATTTACATTTATTGTGCCTGTTTCGCCAATTATACCAACATTTGAAAACAACCAACAAATAACAGATATCCAAGACAGCACTGCCACCCAATTAACAAACCAATGAAATATACCTAGTTTTTGTTTCATCGGTGCTTGTGAAGTAAAATGGAACATAAATAATGGAAATACTAAAAATCTTGATAAAAATCTTATAAGGTTATCAGATGAAACAGATAAAACTAGTACAATAAAAATTAAGCAGTAATAATATACAGATATTTTTACAGCATACATACTTATACTATTTCCTTTATTCCAGTGAAAAGCTGTATACATAGTTTCAAGAATTATTAAGATAAAACAAATTTCATAGATATGATAATTATTATCAATTGAATTTTGCCATACACTTTGACAATTCAATACTAAAAATAAAGCTGTTGCAGCATTTAAAAATTCACCTACAATATTCGTTTTTGTTTTAATGCTTACTCCATATCGCATATTATTTAACCATCCTCACTTAGCTTTTAGGAATTCATATACATTTCAAGCACAACTTTTGATGTTTCTTTAATATCGAATCCCTTATTTCTAATGCTTTCTGTATTATTAAATCTTGTTTTGTTTCTGTATCTATTAATATCTTTTATCCATTCAGCAGTATTATCTAAGCTTATAAAACATACATTGTCACTAGCCTTCATCATTTCAGGTATTCCTTTAGATGCAATTACAGGCAAACCTGCTGCTTGGGCTTCAATTCCCACAATACCTAAACCTTCATAAAGCGAAGGAAACAAAAAAATATCAAACATGTTCATATATTCACTAACATTATTTCTAGCACCTGCAAATATTATTTTTTCATCTATTCTAAGTTCTTTTGCTCTATTCTTAACGGATTTAATTTCAACTCCATCTCCAACAAGAACTAGTTTTGCATCCCCTATTCGATTTACATATTCTTTAAAAATGTCAATAAGGAATATCTGATTTTTTTCATGTGTAAATCGTCCAACATGTCCTAATACCAATTCATCGTCTTTTATTCCATATGAATTTCTCATCTGTTGTCTTATTATTGAATCAAACTTATACTTTTCTAAATCCACACCGTTATTCAGTATCTTTACCTTTGACAAAACACTCTTAGGGAATTTCCATTTTGCTGCTTCCATAGAACAAGCACAAAAATCTGTAGCATACATCTTAAACATTCCAGAAGCATATATTTTCATTAAAAAGTGTTTTAGATTTTCTTTTACACCAGAGCTATGTGAATGAACAATTACTTTATTTATTCCGTTTTTTGAAGCAGTCCTTGCATAATAAGCCAAAACAGAAATACTACCTGAATGAATATGAACAACATCATATTTATTTTTATTTAAATATTCCTCAAAATAAGGTATTATTTCACGTCTAGTTCCACCTACTTTAAAAGGTAAATCTATATGAACAACCTTACCACCAATACTGTTTATGTATTCAATATAATCTTGATTATCGCAAAAATATGGCGTAAATAAATCAACACTAAGATTTGATAAATCCATATTTTGTAATGCAGATATTACATATGATTCCTGTCCACCTCTTGAAATAGGTTCTCCAAAAACCTCTAACACTTTTTTCAAAACTACTCTCCTTTAGGAAATTCAATTTTAGGATTGAAATTCTTTCCTTCTTTTGTTGCATTTTTTATTAAAGCAATTTTTTCTTTGACATCTTTCCCATCTATAAAAATTCTAATTCTATGTAACATATTACGTATTGAAAGATAAATACTTCCTTCTATTCCATCCTGTCTATACATAACAACATCATTTCTGTACATGTATTTAAAGCGTTCCATTCTATCAGCATCTGCTGTAATGATATTTGCTCCAACATTGCTGTTACACCAGTGATGAACTACACTTTGTGGAACAAAATAGCATTTTTCTGTCTTTGATATTCTTCTGGTATATTCCCAGTCATCTGCCCAGATGAAGAATTCTTTATATGGAAGTCCTATTTTTTTTACAGTATCGCATTTTATAAATAGTGATACAAATGAAGCGTACTGCACAGTTTGTTCTCTATTAAAATCTTTTAACTGTTTCCATTTTGTAATCTTCTGCACATTCATTGTACATATAACTTCATCTTTCCATAGTACCTTGCTTGTAAGAAAGCCATATTCTCCATTAAGCTGTTTATCCTTATTCAAAAATGCTTCCAAAGCTGTTTCTGTCGGCATAGTATCATCATCAAGAATCCATAGGTACTCGTAATCTAATTCCACTGCTTTTTTTATTCCAAAGCTAAATCCACCAGCTCCACCAAGGTTACTTCCAGTATTAAAATAACGTACTCCAGGCTTATCTTTAGCAAATAATTCCTTTGTTCCATCTGTACTTGCATTATCTATAACAAGTACATCTAACGAAACTGATTGTTTTTGTAGTTTTTCTATGCATTTTGCAAGTAGTTCTTTTCTGTTGTATGTAACAACTATAGCTGCAACCTTATTCATAATCATCCCCATTAGAAACTGCCTTCATATTTTTTACCAAAGAATTTAGCTTTCAGAAATGCAGTTCCTTTCTTCCACCAATTTATTTTTTCCATATGAATACATGGAATTTCTTTTACTTCATCAGTCTTAATGATAGCAGACTTTATTTTTTCATCTAACCATACATTAAAAATGATCTCACTGACTCGTCCATAAAATCTTCCTTGGAAAGCACTTAACCCTTGCATATTCATTCGCTTTTCAAGTTCAAATAATATGTCAAATAGCCAAGAACAATAATCATCCAAAAGAGAATATTCCATGATCATCATATTAAACATGTACCCATAGTTATGTTTAATTACCTCATCATAGCTATTCAAATACGCTGGGTACTTTTCTAAAATTATTTTTCTTGTTTCATCTAAGTGTACTGAATAATGTGTATGTGCATAATGGCTATAAAGAGACTCAATGTAATATTTTCTTTTGCTGGGAACAAACACCTTTATCCTTCCTAAGTATGGTTTTAAATCTTCATAGCTAAGTACATTTTCAAATCCTTTTTTATTCTTCATTGAAAAATGCCTTCTATAGTGAGCTAGACCTATATAATCAGTATTCAAATTCCTCCAAGCCCAGTAAAGTCCTGTCAATTCACAAAAAGATGAATTTAAACTTGAAATATTATCTCCTGTATTATCCTTAACATAACCAAGATCTAATACATTTCCATTATCATTTTTCTTTCCTTCTGCACCAACTTGCAAAGGTATATACATTATATCAGTAGGCATCTTGTATTTTTTATGCGCTGCAATAATAATTTTTACAGAATATTCTTTCATTAGTTCAATTCCTTTTTACACATTTCTAGTACTGAAGCTACTGTAGCGTCCATGTCATAATACTTATATTCGCCAAGACGTCCTCCAAAGATCATATTCGTCTCTTGATCAGCTAATTCTTTGTATTTAGCATAAAGCTGTCCATTCTTCTCATCATTAACTGGATAGTATGGTTCATCTCCTGGTTCCCATTCAGAAGAGTATTCTTTAGAAATAATTGTCTTAGATAAATCATTACCATTTTCATCTTTACCAAATTCAAACCATTTATGTTCAATAATACGAGTCCACGGAGTTTCTCTATCTGTGTAATTAACTGCAGCATTTCCTTGAAAGTTTGGTTTATCCAAAACTTCACTTTCAAATCGAACACTTCTATATTCAAGAGTACCTAACTTATATTCATAAAAAGCATCAATTGGCCCTGTATAAATAACCTTTTTGGCTTGATTATTCCAATATTCTTTTCTATCTAAATAATCTTCACTAAGCTTAACATCGATGTCTTCAAGAATGTTTTTAATCATCTTTGTATATCCACCTATTGGAATACCCTGATATAAAGCATTGAAATAATTATTATCAAAGGTTAAACGAACTGGTAATCGTTTGATAATAAATGCAGGAAGATCTTTACAGTCTCTTCCCCACTGTTTTTCTGTATATCCTTTAATTAACTTTTCATAGATATCTCTTCCAACTAAAGAAATAGCTTGTTCCTCAAGGTTTTTAGGTTCACCTACAATTTCCTTTTTCTGTTCTTCAATCTTAGTTTCTGCTTCTTCTGGTGTCACAACGCCCCACATTTTGTTAAATGTGTACATATTAAAAGGCATAGAATATAATTCGCCTTTATAATTAGCAACCGGACTATTTGTAAATCTATTAAACGTGCAGAAACGATTTAAATAGTCCCATACTTCTTTGTTATTTGTATGAAAAATATGTGCTCCATATTTATGAAAATTAATGCCTTCAACTTTTTCTGTATAGATATTGCCACCAACATGGTCTCTTTTATCTATAACGAGCACTTTATATCCCTTGTCAGTTGCTTCTCTTGCAAAAATAGATCCATATAATCCTGATCCAACTACTAAATAATCGTACATCCTTATCTTCCCTTCCTGTGATACCTTT
The DNA here is from genome assembly GCA_012799835.1 of Candidatus Methanofastidiosia archaeon. Lineage (GTDB taxonomy): Archaea > Methanobacteriota_B > Thermococci > Methanofastidiosales > Methanofastidiosaceae > Methanofastidiosum. The sequence continues at coordinate 773 of JAAZKM010000190.1, read as the reverse complement.
TTTACGAAATACACTTATTCGCTTTTTCACAGTAATTTATTAGTGCTTGTTAGCACTATAGAAGTAATCACTCTTAATTACCTCTATGCTATTATGCTATGAACAAACATATACCCATAAGCATAGTAAATAACCTGTTTAAAGTTTTGGCTTCTCACAGGCTTGACTCTGAATTTTCTTTGTTTTATATCCTATAAGTTATTTTATTGAATTAACATAGATCTGATGCGTATGTTTCTTCTCTAAAATAATATAGACCATTATTCTGCTTAAACCACTTGAATCTTAGTGAAGGGTTCTTTTATCCAATATGAATAGGCTTTCCAAGAAGATAGTCATTCCACTAAATTACAATAATTAAACGGTATTTTCTAGTTTAATCACACAATATCTTACATTATATAAAAGTAATAGCTACCTTTTTTTCAACCACTTAGAAATAAAAAAACAAGGTCCTCTATATGAATATGCACAACATCATATTTTCCAAACCCTACCCTAAGAAAAACAATACGGAATGAGATCATAATAACTAAACCTTTACCAACATTCATCCAAGATAGTCCAACATGAATATTTTTCATAAAATACATTACATAAGTATATTATAATGATTATTCATTATTTGTCAACAAAAGATCCATTGCCAGACCTGAAAGGTAAATTTTTTTATCTGACCATTTTTTTCTGTAAATTTAACTTTTTTATTTTAATTCACATTTTTGCTATGTTTTTATGAAATTATCCACAATTATATGGTTTAGATTACCAAT
>JAAZKM010000189.1 GCA_012799835.1 Candidatus Methanofastidiosia archaeon | reverse complement strand
TATTAATTGCTAAGCTACTATATTCTTTTTATTTTCCTTGAATGAAAAATATTAATCTAAAAGAAATTTTTGAGTTATTCCCAAATAACTTTATAAGATATTATTAAAAGTTTGTCCAATGGACATAAAATTAACTCAGATGTTTTCTAATGTATCTTTGAACTTAGGAATTAAGTATAAAATAATCTCAGAATATTACCCATATAAACACATAAAAAATACTGCGAGAGCTAAAAAAGGTATTTTGTATGTGAGGGTATCGGATAAATTAAAAGATGCACCACCAGAAATTAAAGAAGCTCTTGCATATATTCTTTTATCTAAGATCAAGGGAACAAGAGTAGCGCCACGTTATAAACGAACATACAATGATTTTATCCATGAGTTAATTATAAATGAGCCTTCAGGCATAGCAAGTGGACTAAACGATCCTGTTGGAATCTATTTTAATCTCGAAGAAATTTTTTATTTCATAAATAATAACTATTTTTCTAACGAACTATCTAAGCCTGCATTAAGGTGGTCAAAGAAAAAAGCATATAGAATTTTTGGGAGATATGATAGGGCAAAAAACGAAATAGTAATATCAAGAATACTGGATGATAAAAAAACTCCTAGGTTTGTAATTGAATATATTATGTATCACGAAATGCTACATATTAAATTTGGATTTACTTATAAAAAAGGTAGAAGAAGGGTGCACACAGGACAATTTAAAAAAGAAGAGGAAAAATTTTCTTTCTATACAGAATCCATTAATTATTTAAAAAAGATATCTGGGAGAGAGAAGAGATCTCTTTTTTAGAAAGTCTTTTAAGTAGATTTTAAGCTTAAATAGCATATTTGGAGATTTTATGAGAATAGTAATGAAATATGGCGGAACATCTGTTAGCAATGCTGAAAGATTCCTTAATACAGCTAATATAGCAATAGATACTTACAATAAAAAAAATGAAGTTATTGTAATAGTTTCTGCAATGTCTGGTGTAACCGACATGCTTCTCGGGGCTGCTGACATATCTCTTAAAGGTGGCGATATTGCCCCTATCCTTAATGAACTCAGATTAAAACACTTTGATGCTTGCAAATACATCAAAAATGAAGAATTATTAAAGTTAACTAAAGAAGGAATTGATACCCTACTAGTTGATTTAGAAAAAAGTTTGATTGGAGTTCACTACTTGGGAGAGCTTTCTTTACGTTCAAAAGACAGAATAGTATCATTTGGAGAAAGACTCTCAAGCTTAATATTATCAAAAACGATTGAAGCTCAAGGAGTAGCATCTGACAAGATTGATGCATTTTCATTAATTGTAACAGATAGTAACTTTGGAGAAGCATCTGTACTGTTTAATGAAAGTTATAAAAAAATTTCTGAGACATTACTACCGTTACTAAAAAAAGGTACAATTCCCGTTGTTACTGGTTTTATTGCAAAGAGTAAAGACGGAGATATTACTACTCTTGGCAGGGGTGGTTCTGACTATACTGCTTCAATAGTTGGTGCAGGAATAGCTACAAGTGAAATATGGATAATGACTGATGTAGATGGTATAATGACTACTAATCCTAAAATATGTAGCAATGCATATAGAATACCTGAAATGTCATATCTTGAAGCAATGGAACTGGCATACTTCGGTGCTAAAGTCCTACATCCGAAAACTATTGAGCCTGCAATTTCTAAAAACATTCCCGTTAGGGTTAAAAACAGTATGATAGATTCGCCTGGCACTTTAATTCTTAAAGATACTCATACAAATCATAAAGTTGTAAAAGCTATAAGCATAATTGAAAACACTGCGATAGTATATGTTTCAGGTGCAGGTATGATAGGGGTTCCTGGTGTAGCGGCTAAGGTTTTCAAAGCATTGGGGGACTACAATATCAATGTCTATATGATTTCCCAAGGATCTTCAGAAGCAAATATATCATTTGCCATATCAGAGAACGATATAGAAAAATCAGAAAAAGCATTGAAAGAAGCCTTTCCAACTAAAGAGTTAGTTAAAGATATTTCGCATATTAAAGGAGTGAATATAATAAGTGTAGTTGGTAAAGGCATGAAGGGTGCTGTTGGAACTGCTGCAAAACTATTTACTGCTATAGCAAAAGAAAATGTAAATATTTTAATGATTTCTCAAGGATCTTCGGAAGTCTCAATATCCTTTGTGGTTTCAAAGGAGGATGGTTATAAATCTATAAAAGCTATCCACAAAGCATATCTTGAATAAATTTATTTTCTCTTTTCAATTACTTTTAGTCTCAGTTCAATAGCTTTTTTTCCCTTTTCACTTGGCGCATAAATTGGTATTTTTGTTTTAGTTTTGTAAATTCCTTTATTATCCCCGATTTCGATTAATTCTTTTGACATACATGCAGTAATTACATCGCCGTGTTCCATAAATACATATGCATCATCTTTAGATATACCTGTCATATGAACTCCAAAAACTAAAACATTGCATAAATTATCTTTTTCAATTTTCCTTATTTCTGGGATATCTTTTGCATTGGAAATAGTAATTGCTATATTTTTATACCCCTTTGAGATGGCCTTTTTCAGTCCTTCGATTTGATTAATGTCTGCATTTTTCGGATTTAATACATTGGAGTCACCAACAAAAGAAATTACTCCTTTAATAGGGACAGTTCTTATCACTCCTGATATTCTCCCTGCCAATCCTTCAACTACCTCTGGATCTGTGACAATAACAGTTCCACACCCATCCGAAACTATAACTGCAGCGTCTAATACTCCTTTTTTTATTAAAGTGGAAATAATTTCACTAGCACCAATAGAAAGAAAATCTTCTGAGGGAAATCTTCTATTTTCAGTACACATGCCAAAATCCTTTATTCTAAATTCAATATTGTCTTTGATAGACTCTTTAGTTAACTTTTTTATACCCCGATATTTATCAAAAAGAGGGCAGTAATCAATAACAGGATCTTCAACACTTATGACTTTACCATTTTGTATTACTATTCGTGATTTACCTAAAGCTTCGATTATATGCTCTTCCATGATAATTAATAAAAATAAAGCTTTAAAAGTATAATGTTAACATATGTTACAATGATGAGCGACCCCTTCTGAGCAAACGCTATGATGAAGATTTTGAGTTCTGAGCTCAAATCTAATAAAGTCGTAATCATGTTGGACGCTAATACATTCTTTCAAGAGAAAGACATTTAGGACAAATATATGTGGTAATATATCTTTCATTTCCTTCGGGAAATTTATCCATGTTAATATGCAAAATTCCAAAATGACCCTTATAATCACAATTGTTACATTTTATTATATCTCGGGAAATGTTATGTTCTTCAGTGATCTTATAAAAATTTTTAATATCGTCAATTTTAATTGGTTCTGAAAGAAGTTTTTCTATAGATTTCTCCAGAGTTTCCGAATTAATAGTTTTGACTATGGTGAAAACATATTCATTCATAGATATCGTTAAAATTCGAGTAAATAGATATATAAATTTACCCTTTCTTATAAGTGATCATCGAATCCATATTGATATTTGTTGAACTAATGTAAAATGAAAGTGGAATAAGTAGTAAAATTAAGGGATAAGGGCTTATTTCTATTGAAACTAAAAATACTGATAATATAAGGCTATAATATGGAATTAATGACGTGTTATTTTTTGTTTTATTATATAACTTGAAAAGTGATATAGAAGTGAGTACAGTAAATATACTAACTTCAAGAATACCTCCATCAAAAATTGGTGGGCCAAATATAGTAGAAGTAATATTATGAGAATAATTTAATATTTTTTCACTTATAATATATCCCGTTGTCGTTTTTGTCAATAAGTTAAAACTTCCTAAAAAGTTAAAATTTACGAAGGTGCAAATTTTGTCAAATACATCAAATGTGAATGTGAATCTATACCATAATAGTTCAAATGGATTTAATTTCCAGTTTTGGGGTAATAATAATATTGTTAGATACCCAAGTATCACAGTTATAATTAAACCAACTATTCCGAAATACATCGCTTTATGTCTTATATCGATCATATAAAAAGTGATTATTGTTGAGAGTATTGAAATAATAATATAAGTTCTAAACCCATACAGTATAAAAATAAATAATGAAATTGATGGAAGTAGAATATTTA
>JAAZKM010000188.1 GCA_012799835.1 Candidatus Methanofastidiosia archaeon | reverse complement strand
TATTGAAAAAACAAAGGACAACTTCTTAAACTCCCTGTCAGAAAAATATCTCTTTACCTCCAATATTAAATTCAATGAAAGACGAGTCGTGATCAAGGAAGTTCAGAACTTTGAGGGTACCAACCCCGAAGATATAAATATTATTTTCACCACGATTCAAGGTTTGCACACCCGTTTAAATCACCCACGGGAAAATGCTTTAACTTATGAAGATTTTGAGGGCAAAAATGTTGTGCTTGTCTCAGATGAAGCACACCATATGCAAACATTAACCAAATCTAAATTAACCAAAACGGAAGAAGAGGAAAAAACAAGATGGGAGTATACAGTCGAACAAATTTTCAGAACTAATTATAAAAATGTTCTATTAGAGTTTACAGCGACAATTGACTTAGGAAATCAAAATATCCTGCAAAAATACAAAGACAAAATTATATTTCAGTATGATATAAAGCAATTTAGAATAGACAGATATTCTAAAGAAATTGAAGTCTTACAGGCAGATTTGGAGCCAATTGATCGTGCTTTACAAGCAGTTATTTTAAGTCAATACCGCAGAAAAATTGCCGAAAGGAATAGATTTTATCTCAAACCTGTTGTTCTTTTGAAGTCAAAGAGCATTAAAGATTCAAAAGAGAATTATGAGGGTTTTATAAGAAAAATCAAAAGCCTAAGACCTAATGATATAATGAAAATACATTCACGATCAGAAGGAACTGATTTAAAAAAGGCGTTTGATTATTTCCAGGAAAAAAATATTACTTTTGATATTTTAATTCAGGAATTGAAAGTAGACTTTTCTAAAGAAAAATGTATGCTTTTAGACTCTAAAAATATTGATGAAAAAAAACAGTTAAAGCTCAACTCATTAGAAGGGAAAAATAATGAGGTAAGAGCCATTTTTGCGGTAAATATGCTCAACGAAGGTTGGGATGTCCTCAATTTATTTGATATTGTCAGGCTATATGATACTCGTGACGGGAAATGGATACAGGGCAAGTACAAACCTGGAAATACAACAATGGGTGAATCACAACTTATTGGCAGAGGGGCAAGATATTTCCCATTTCAATTGAGTGAAGCAGATGACAAACATAGGAGAAAATTTGACGAAGATATTGAAAACGAACTACGAATCATAGAAACATTACACTATCACAGCGCTCATAACCCAAAGTATATTGATGAAATGAAGAGCACTCTTACAGAAATAGGGATTATACCCGAAAAACATATCCAGGTAGAATTATTCATTAAGGATTCTTTTAAAAAAACTAACTTCTGGGAAAAAGGAGTGATCTTTATAAATGACAAGATACCCAACCCAAGAACAAATATTTTTAGTTTACAAGATGCAAAAATTGAACAAAATTATTCATATAAACTGAGGACTGGAGAAATTAAAGAAGATATCCTTTTTGAAAGGAAAAAGAAATTTAATTCAGGAAAAGATGTAGCACGAAGCATGACAACGTATAAACTGTCTGAATTTGGCGAAAATGTTATCAGGTGCGCATTGGATAGAGTCGATTTTTATAAATTTGAAACTCTTAGGAAATATTTCCCACATATAAAATCAATTAAAGAGTTTATTCTATCCCCTGATTACCTGGGGGGAGTCGAAGTTCAAGTATATGGACCAAAAGACAAACTTAATGGAATTCCACTTGAAAAACTGGAAATAACTTTATCTGTAACCAAAAGCATATTAGAAAAAGTGAGAACAAATACCTCTGAATTTATTGGAACCAGTCTATTTAAAGCCAAAATGTTGCGTCAAGTATTTAAAGATAAGATGATTAAAATTGATATTGACTCCGTTAATA
>JAAZKM010000187.1 GCA_012799835.1 Candidatus Methanofastidiosia archaeon | reverse complement strand
TCCAGAACAGGTTAATATTATAATTAATAAGCTGGTAGATGAAACTAATTTTAAAAGCATTGCAGATTTAAATGAGGAAGTACTAAATAGAAAGGGACTTTACTGCATAAGGCTAAAATTGGGTTCAAGTTTACCTAAAAGATATCAGGATATCCTTGAACGAAGACAGCATAAATATATTTATGTTGGCAAGGCTGAAAGGACATTGAGGCAACGCCTTGAGCAAGAACTGATGCATAAAAGGCCTGGGACATTTTTTAGAAGTATAGGATGTGTATTAGGTTATGAACCTATAGTAGGGCATTTGATAGGAATGAGAAACCAAAATAATTACAAGTTTTCAACTGAAATAACAAATGAAATAATTGAGTGGTTAGGTAATAACATTGAAGTAAGTATTATTAATTACGATGGAAATTTCGGGATCGAAAAAAGTATTATAGAAATATTATGTCCATTATTAAATATTGATAATAATCCTTTAGTATTGCAAGAACTTAATGAAGACCGGCAAAGGTGTAGGGATATAGCAAGAGGGATATAATTGTGTTTGTAATTTGATAGAATAGGTATATAAGATTATCGTAATAAAATGAGGAGATTTGTATGTGGAAAAAAATGTTTAGGAGTAGAAGCAGTTTAAGTTATAGAAAAAAATATAAATGTCCTGAATGTAATAATTATTCTTTATATATCATTCATGATGAAGCTTGTGAATGTATGAATGATTGTTGTTGCAATGATAATATTGACATATTTAAAATAATGAAAGAAAATGACTTTTGTGGTTATTACACTTCTCAGGAACTTAAAGATAGCTTTTATATAAATGACGAAGAGTGCAATAAAATTTTCAAAAATATAACTATTAATAATACTCTTAATTTGCTTTCAGTGAACGAAAAACAGAAGGTGGAATCATTTTTTGAAACAACCAGTAAAATTGACGAAAGGTTAGATGATATAGTTGTTGATTACCTAAATTTCAGTAATTTGAAAGAAACTCAAAAACTTACTCCATTTGGATATATAATAAATATGATTGAAGATATTCATTTTTATATTAATTTATGTTGTAAAGACATTGTTTTGTTTAATTATGGAGTTGAGTATGCTTCGAGAAATTTTTATTCAGGTAGATTTTTTTATAATAATGCAGTAGAACATCTTTTCCAAGCTAACGAGAGATCATATGTACTTCTTGGCATACTCTATGGCTTTAATTTTAATACAGATCTATCAACAAATAAAACATATAAAATTGAAAAGTTTTTGAAAAAGGATGTTAACTACAAAAATTCGCAGTTTAAATCTATTTTTGAAAAACTGAAAAGCAATAATTTCTATAAAGAATTAAGGGATATTAGAGACTATAATACTCATGATTTGTCATACTTAACAAAAGTTATTAAAGATGATATAGAAAAAAGCGGGAACAAGAATTTAGAATTTTGGAATAGAGATGGTAATGAAGTTGATATAGATTTATACCTACCCAAAATAAAGGGTATAATTTTTTGCTTGAATGAATTTTATAATCTACTTGATATGGTTCTTCAGCATCTAAAAGGCAACAAGTGTATATATAACATTAATGGATTTCCAATGATTAATAAATATTTGAATTTTAATGATAATATTGCATTTAATATATATGAAACAAAAGATTTTGAAGAATTGCACAAACACAATATGGAGTTATTTCAAAGACTACCAGATTATAAAAGTCAGCTTATTGTTGATATTGTATTTAGAATGAACGAAGTAATTCATTGTGTTGCTGATATTTATAATATTTCAGGAGAAAATTTTTATAGTTTCTGGAGAAGCAATGGTATAGACCTATATGGATTAATTGATATACAATATTTATTATATAGTGCGCTTTTACGTCTATATTCGTGTTATGACAAACTTGCACGATATATATCTAACATTGATTCGAAATGCTCAGAAATAGAGTATTTTGAAAATTTTGCAAATATTGTTGAAAACGGGAGAATAATAAATAAGATTAGAAAAATTTTAGATGATGACAACTATAAATTGCTCTTTCAATTAAGGAATGATATATATCATAATTTACGTGCTGGTTGTTTATATGGCGAAAAGGGTTTTGAATACTATAACTTAGTTTTATTTCAAATAGTATTTGAAAATGTAATAATAATTACTGATTTTATTAACTTTATAAATCCTAAGAATAAAATAAAAGCGGGAAGAAATGATCCTTGCCCTTGCGGTAGTGGAGTGAAATTTAAAAAATGTTGTGGAACAACATAAAAACTTAATAGGGTTAATAAACTATGCTTTTAAACAAGCAACTATAATCTGGTTGATTTATTCAAGTAAAATATTGGGGAGGGGGAAAGTATATGCTTACGGCAAGAGGCATAGCAATGTCAGATGGTTTAAATCGTAAAAATCATTATTTTCCACTAAATTCTATTATAAATGCATATGAAGATGCCTGGAAACAAGGGAAACCATCCAATCTAAATCACGATAGCACAAAATTTATCGGATGGAATTACATCACAGGTATATTTATGGAGCCTGGAAAAGCGTATGTGACAAATGAAATGAGCATTCCAGAAACGGATGAAGAACACGATACACTTATGAAGAAAAACATGGCTTACCTATATAAAAAATATTACATGGATAGAAAAGAAAAATATGATGAATTGAAAGTAATGTTGGCAGATAAATTAACTGATAAATCCCACCCAGCATTAATTAGTTGTGTGGCTTATGAAGATGAGAATATCTTATATAAAGTATTTCCAGAGATTAAAGAAGAAATGAACAAAGGACTTATTGATCTTAATTTAATGACTCCAGTTTACCCGGGAATATTTAAGAAAGGCAAATATCTCATATTTGCACATAGATATTTTAGACGAAATTGCTCTATGCTTAATTCTTTTAATGAAGAATTTCTGCAGAGATTACAAGATTTGCAGAACAGTGATTTAAAAGTCCAAATCGCTTTGGATGTAAATATGATTGGTCTACTAGGAACTGAAAATGTAAAACTGGAATATCAATATTGGTGGGGACCTAAATTTAATGATGACTTATCTTCCATACCCATGGGTGTCACAAGACATAACAACGAGCATTACGACAATGTATTTACAAATCTTTGTTTCACAGAATTTGGTTGGTATGTGCAAGATGAAAGGCAAACATTTGAATGTGAAGAAGTCAGTGATCAGCCAAATATAAAAGATGGTGATAGCACATATTACGGATGTCGATTTGTGCATAGCATGCTCAATCCAATAACTAACCAACCAAATCATTTGGACGGCGCTATCAGGGCCTACACAGATGAGAAAATGCTTGAACGTTTGGATATAAGCATTGATAAATCAGAAAGAGATACTTCGTATACAAAATTATGGCGTATTGATAATGATATGCCAGTTAGTTTATGGAAGGAACTTATTGCCCATTATTATCGAGACAATATATTAGTTGGCGAATATTTCTCTGGTGAAGATGAAAAATTCACAAAGATAGTTTTAGAAGATAAAGCAGAAGATGAAATTACACCTCTTCAAAAATACATTCCAGTAGATATGAATACTAATGATGGAATAAGGTTTTATTTTCGTTATATGCCAGCTATTGATATCAATGAGGAATATGATGTAGTTATCAAAAGCAATGAATTTTTGGTTTATGACGAGAGAAAAATGAGGGTGATGGAAAGTGAAACTATAACCATCTTAAAATTGCTTAAAAGATATGGGTTAAATATAAGAATTCCCGCTACAGCGAGAATCGGGCATGAAGATATGGTGTTCAACTTTCCTACATTTATGTGTAAAAATGCAGATAAGGCTAAAACTGTTCAGCAAGCAATAGCGGATTTATGCAAGGCATGGAACGATAAAAATGAAGATAGATTGATTTCATACTCAATTGCTACTAATTATGAGAATGAAGCCGTGTATTTTTCGTTTGCTGGGCATGTTGCCGATTTTACAAGTATATACGCAAGAATGGGTACTACTTTTCCTCAAAAAGATAATCTTAATAAATGGATTGAAGCACTGTATAATGAAAACAATAGCTTCCAAGTTGCTACCCAGCATCCCAAAATTTCAGATATTATGACGGATTCGAGCCACTTGAGATTTAGGAGAGCCTTGGTCCCTATAAAATATCTGCAAGAAATCAAAATGGAGGATAAGTGTTTAACGGTTAATTTTGTTGAAAAAAAGGAAATTGTTAAAGAATTGATAAATAATAAGATAGGGATTGCGCCTATATATCATATTGAAAAAACCAGGTGTAGGAGATGCCAAAAGGATTATATTTCATGCGATTGTGTTAAGTTTATTGATGATACAAGTGAAGAAATTCAGAACTTTAAGTTTTTAGGTGCAGCTTGGACAAACAGACACGCATAATGCAATAAATTAATAGGCAAGACGCCCTACATCATAATTTCGTAGAGTTCCTTGTCTTGTTTTAATCTTGAAAAAATCGCTGTTTACGAAGACAAATTTACCGTGTAATTCAAGTCCGGTGTGACGGTTGATGTGGTAAAACCAAAGGAAAAGAAATGATGGGAGATAATATGGGTAACGATAATGCTAATAGGTTAAATTTATTTGATTTTTTTGGATTTCCAGATCGCCAAAAACGAGATGAAGCACTACAAATTTGTGATATAAATAAACTACGGTTATTATCAATAGAAGATAATTATATGCACTTTTTCGATATTTTTTTCGAACAGTATAGTGTCTGGAGTAATCATATCAATAATTTTAGTAGTCATTTGTGGTTGCATTTTTTATTGATGTATTATCAATATTCTCAAAATCCATTAGACACTATTGACATAGGCAAATTTCAGTCATCTGAAGCTGCACACAAGATTTTTTTTGACACATTTGCGGAAGATGTCTCCCTTTATTTGATTTCTTATTTTGATAAACATTTGGAAATGTTCAATGATTTATATGATTTGAAACAATTATCTGGAAAGAAACACAATCTTTCTCGGAGACTATTAATTAATGAAATGGAAAATGTTGAAGTGCTTAAAAATCTAGCCAATGAATATCAGCGTGTTGAACAATCAGAGCCATTTCGCCAAATTCTAGCTATTCGTAATAATTTCGTACATAATAAATCATTGTCCTACTATGGAATGGAAGTCACAAAAGTCGAACGTGGTGTATATGCAAGTGGAAATAGTAATGGTATTTCTACAAATTCAACATATAGCTCAGTTTGTGAATTACTAAGAAACTATGAGCAATTGTGTGCACAGGTAAATACTTTTATAAAAGTAAAGATAGAGATGTCAAGACGTAATAAATACTATGGGAATACTTGACTCAATTAATGAATATTATAGCTTTATTGTATGGGATTATGATTTATCATCTATTAAATTTGATAATAACGAAAAAGTTATTGAATGGAATGGTTTATCTAATGACCTAAAGATAGAGTAAACATGTTGTTTATGCTAATCTAAAATTAGGTCAGCTGGCTCATCGAAAATT
>JAAZKM010000186.1 GCA_012799835.1 Candidatus Methanofastidiosia archaeon | reverse complement strand
TAAAATAGAGACCAAAAGTCTCTGTTTTTTATGAGCTCCCCTCACTGAACAAGTTTAGAACTGTAAATTGGAATAAGATTAAAAATGATTCACAATTTAGTGGTATTCTAGAATTTTTTCAAAAATTACCAATAAAGAACTAATACTATTATTTATTATTATTATTGATTTTGTTAATTTAGCCTCTCTACGAGAATAATAATTACGCCAGGGGAAAACCAAAATTATCATCGTCTTGATTTTTCTTAAAAGAGCCAATTACTCTTGTTGCTGGACTTGAGAAAGGATATTAACAATAATATCTTCTTTTCTGAGAGCAATAGTTTCAATGTCGTGAATAAATCCCTTATCTTTATAATATATCTATAACCTATTCTGTCAAGTCCTTTTTTGCGCCAATATTATTGTCTTGCTCCTTTTCTTATCATTTCTAATGCTTTACAAAAATTGTAAATTATCAGAAATGACTTTTCCGTACTGGAATACATTAAAATCTATTCTAAACCTGGATTCAATATCAACCCAGACTAGAATTTAGTTATCCACTTGATTTTTAATTTAGGGTGGATATAATATGACTAAGTTACTTCGCCAGGCTTTACGCCTGGTTTTTTCGTTTTACTATTATTCCTCTCAATCTCGTTTCTAATTGAATCCAAACTGATGAACCAGGATTTGTATCGGATCTCCGAGGCACAATTATTTTCATAGGCAATGAATTTAATATGCTTTCCCTGCTTAAGAATATTATCTTTTGTTTGTCTGTTTTATACAGAAAGATCCTAAATTCTTCCCAAAAATCTTAGGATGCCTTAGTTTATTGTATTTTAATTAAACCAATGAAGAAAAATGGTGATAAATTGATAATAAAAATTATTTAATAATTTCAAATATATTTTAATGGTTATCTAAAACTGTAAATTCCCATTTTCTAAAATTACTATTTGCGTTTACTGCACCAACCCATTCTTTTAACTAATGATAAAAATGATTTATAGTCAGGTTAATTCAATCAAGAGAATATTAGGACCATCCAGCGCGTATTTCACATTTACAATACTCATTACAAGCCCAAGTACCTGACCCTGTTTTCCAGTTTTTACCCCAGCCCCGACATTGGCCATCACTTGCTGCCACAGCACTACAATTACCTAACCGACCAGTATTAGCAATTACAACAGGTCCATATTTTTCTTGGCAAAGAACCTGACAAGACACCGTTTCTGGTCGTGGGCATATGTAAGTATTATCACTAGGGCATCGCATAGTTTCTAATACCTCAACGGCCTTATATGAAATCTCCCCATCACAATTATAATCTATTCCTGTATACTCTGATGACCTATATAAAGAACCCAGATAAGCAAAAGGAGAACTCTCATCACAATCGCCACCGCCAAAGGTTATACCATCCCCATCACAATCTTTCCAAATTGGACAACATATACCATTCCTACAAATTTCTATACCAGATTCTAAGTTAGTGCTATTCAAAATGATACTACCTGTTACTTCTAATGCTGCACCAGGAGCAGTTGCCCCAATGCCCAATCGTTTATTTACAATATCCCAGAAGAGATTAGAATCAGCCCCGAGATCATCAGCATCATAAAATTGAATATATCCTGTAGAACCAGCTGGCCTTATTTCATTTTTGCCAGTGTCTAAAACTATATTCCCTCCTGGAGGACTTTCAGAAGGATATGTCCAACCAAAAATGTAGTTACTAATTAAAAACAGAACTAATCCCCAGGCAAATAAGTTTGAGTATTGATATTGTTTCTTGTTCATAATTTTATTAATATTAGATTTGCATTTTTATTTTTAGAGAATTGGAATCTAATTTAATATAAAAAAATAATTAGAGGGAAT
>JAAZKM010000185.1 GCA_012799835.1 Candidatus Methanofastidiosia archaeon | reverse complement strand
CATGGTCAGATGATACAAGTATGACACTATGTATACTGGATAGCCTTTCCAATGGATTAGATTATGAAGATATAATGACAAAATTTCTAGCTTGGTTTAATAAAGGAGAATATACCCCTTTTGGTCAAGCATTTGATATTGGTAATGGTACAAGAAAAGCATTGATGTATTTTGAAAAAGGAACCCCAGCTTTAGAATGTGGAGGTAGTACAGAGCGAGACAATGGAAATGGATCACTTATGAGAATACTACCTCTTGCGTTTTATCTTAGAAACATATATGGAGAGGAATTTACTAAGAAAGAAGAAGCATTTGAAATTATACATAATATTTCAGCATTAACACATGCTCATAAGAGGAGTAAGATTGCTTGTGGAATATATATTTCAATTGCATCAGAAATTCTAGAGAAGATTGATTTAAAAGGAGCTATAGAATCAGGTACATATAAAGCAATGGAATATTATAAAGAACAAGATGACTTCAAAAAAGAATTGAAGAATTATGAAAGACTAGAAAACAAAGATTTCCAAAAAACCAATATAGATAAAATAAAAAGTAGCGGATATGTAGTCCATACAATTGAAGCTGCTATTTGGTGTTTGTTAAATACCACAAACTATAAAGACTGTGTTTTAAAAGCAGTAAATCTAGGAGAAGATACAGATACAGTCGGTGCAATAGCGGGAGGCTGTAAACGGCAAGTACTTTTCCATAAAAACAGGCAATTAATTTTCCACAATAAATGGCAATTAGTTTTCCATACTTACCTTTTAGATTTATCCCACGGATTATTCCGTGGGATATTGTGTTTTTTACAACTTTTAGGATTGAACCATTTGTTGCTCACACAGTTCTTTGTTTGTACGTTCAGCCTCAATAAAATCCATTATACGACCGTTTTCAAAGCAATAGCCATATCCATTACCATATGGATCATTGCCGTTTCCAACCCACTTGCGTACTGCTATTTTTTCCTTTGGCGTCATTGGTTTTTCCTGCTCATAGTTCGCTAATGAGTTTTTAAGGATTTGTTGTTTCTCTGGATTTATGCGTTTTTTAAATTTCATAATTATTGTGCTCCTTTATCAAGAAATGATTTTCTGTTTTCTAAACGATAGCTTTTGCCTGAGAGCTGAATCCGATCACATCGAAAGGAAAGTCTATCCAGAATAGCTGTTGCAAGAGCTGCATCATCTAAAAATTCTGCCCATTCTTCAAAACCTTTGTTTGTGGTAATCAGAATTGATGTTTGTTCTTGTAATTCCGATATTAACTGGAAAAACATATTTCCTTCTGATGATGAGATCGGTAAATATCCAACTTCATCAATGACTAATAAATTCGATTTTCGTATCCGGTTCAATTTTGTTCTACTACGCCTATCTATCTCTTCTGTTCGCAGACACTGCACTAATGACTGCATCGATGTATAGCTGGCTTTATAGCCCTGTTCACAGGCGTGATAAGCCAGTCCAATAGCTATGTGTGACTTCCCCACACCAGGTGGTCCTGAAAGCACTAAATTGTATAACCCATCAATCCATGTCAATTCCGATAATTGGTTAAACTGCTTAGGTGTTATGGATTGACAAAACTCCAGATCAAAGTCTCTTAAGAATTTAGGATAAGGAAAGCCAGCTTCCTTGATGCGCTTTGCTTGGGCTTTATCCTGACGATATCTTAGCTCTTCTTCAAAAACCTTTTGCAGAAATGCTACATAGCTTAAATCTTCCTGCTCGGCCGTATGTATCAACCGTTGCATCGATTCGTGTGTGTTCTTTAATCCTAATGTTGCTGTATATTCTTTAACTTCTTTGAGTTTATCCATCAGCGGCACCCTATTCCCATAGCATTTTCATAGATACTCAGATCTCTTGTTTCAGGATTGCCACCTCTGTATTTGACCGGAAGTCTACTTTCAGCTTTTTTAATATTTGAGTTTTCTTTCTGTATTTCGTTCAAGTAGATGATGCTGGATTTCAGTTCACCTGCAGAGTAGAGCTCCTTTTCACTACAGTATTTAAGTCCTTTGATAACCATCTCTGTATTCCATTCCTCAAACAGCTTTTTAATAACTCCCAGCTGATCTCGATAGTAACGAGGTTTTTGTTGATGAATATGTTTCATAAAAGGCATAACCAGATGATTTTGTTCGAATAGTTCATTTAGGGATTGTTCAAGTTCCAAAAGAGTTTTGCTCTTATCTCTGGTTGTTCGTTTTTTACCAATCAACTGGCCTTTATCATGGCACAATGGGTGTGTTGCATATATTTCACCTGTAAGAGCATCTGTTATGAACAGATTCTCTTTATCATCAAGAACCATATATACACGCTTGCCTTGTGAATATGTACCCTTAGGCACCCTGTAGCGGTTTCCTTTGTACAATACAATATTGTCTTTTCTTACTTGGTAGGATATACTGTCGTTAGTGGCAGCTGTAAAGCTGTATTCGGATACTGGCAGTAGATATTCTTTTTCGAGTGTGAATACTTCTGTCGGTATCTTTTTTGTTGTTCCATGGACTTCTGCGTTGCCTGTACGCTTTAGCCATGCAATACAATCTGCATTGAAACTGTTAATATCTGTAAAGATGCGGTGTTTTGCGAAGTTGTTCTTTGCATATTTCACCACGCTTTCAATACGTCCTTTGGATTCTGGATCGTAACCATGGCATAAAAAAACATCAAACTTCACTTCATTTATATAACTTTGAAAACCCTCTGTGTAAATAATATCTCCATGATTTTCACTAACTGCCAATATCTTATCTTGGTCATACACGATTTCTTT
>JAAZKM010000011.1 GCA_012799835.1 Candidatus Methanofastidiosia archaeon | reverse complement strand
ATAGGGTTAAAGGATAATATAATGACAAAAGGACTAAGGACAACTTGTGCATCAAAGATGCTCGAGGATTTTATACCACCTTATAATGCAACAGTTGTTAAACATATTATAGGTAAGGATGGAATAGTTTTAGGTAAGACAAATATGGATGAATTTGCAATGGGTGGTTCAACTGAAACATCGTATTTTGGAAGGACAAAAAACCCAAAAGACTTATCTAAAGTCCCAGGAGGATCTTCAGGAGGATCTGCGGCGGCTGTTGCAGGCTATGAGGTGCCAGTGTCACTTGGAACAGACACTGGAGGCTCTGTAAGACAACCAGCGAGCTTTTGTGGAATTGTAGGTATGAAACCTACATATGGCCTTGTTTCTAGATATGGGGTAGTCCCAATGTCAAATTCACTTGATCAAGTTGGGGTATTTGGAAGGGATGTTAAAGATGCTCATTTGATGCTAAAGGGAATAATGGGCTATGACCCACTTGATGCGACTTCATCAAAAAGAGCAGATGTGAATATATCTTTAGAGACTGAAGAATCCTTAAAAGGTCTTCGTATTGCGCTACCAAAGGAATTTGAGGATATAAGAATTGCTGGGGATGAAAAAATACAAGAGAGTTTTAAAAGAGCTGTTAAAAGATTCGAAGATGCAGGTGCAAATATCGATTATATCTCAATTAAGACACTCCATTACGCATTGGAAGCTTATTATATTATATCTACATCAGAAATTAGCACAAATCTATCAAGACTGGATGGAATAAGATACGGCTATAGAACAGACGATTATAAGACACTTGACGAATTATATATAAACTCAAGAACTGAGGCTTTTGGTGAAGAGGTAAAACGAAGGATAATGATGGGAACCTATGCTTTAAGCACAGGTCACCATGATGATAACTATAAAAAAGCTTTACAGGTCAGAACACTTATAAAAAGAGACTTTGAAAATGCATTTAAAGAATACGATATAATATTATCTTTAACTTCACCTATCTTACCATATTCATTTGATTCATTAATAAATTCGCCTCTTGATATGTATAAGGCAGATTTATACACAGTGCCAGTAAATCTTGTAGGCTTACCTGCACTTTCAATGCCAATAGAAGAAGTTGATGGTCTTCCAGTTGGAATGCAAATTATAGGGAATAGATTTTATGATGAAAGAGTATTAAAAACTGCTATGGGATTTGAAAGGGCGGTGAAATAATGAGTTTTAAAACTTTAATAGGATTAGAAATTCATGTAGAACTTATGACTGAAAATAAAATATTTTGCAATTGCAAAAATGAATTTGGTGGAGAAGTAAACACTCATGTTTGCCCAGTTTGTCTAGGGCTTCCAGGAGCACTTCCAGTTCTTGATAAACAGGCGGTAGATTATGCAATAAAAGCGGGGCTTGCATTTAATTGTGAAATTGCAGAGACGATAAGAATGGATAGGAAGAATTATTTTTATCCCGACTTAACAAAAGGCTATCAAATTACACAAGCAGATAACCCGCTTTGTAAAGGTGGTTATTTAGATATAGACTTATCCGATGGAGAGAAAAAGATAAATTTAGAGAGAATCCATATTGAAGAGGATACAGGAAAACAGATCCATACAGAAGAAGGAACATCGCTGCTTGATTTTAATAGATGTGGAGTCCCATTAATTGAAATAGTTACCAAACCAGATATGAATTCAGCTGAGGAAGCTAAGTTGTTTTTAGAAAAACTAAGAGCTACTTTAAAGTACATTGGAGTTAGCGATGTAAGAATGGAAGAAGGCTCACTTAGATGTGATGTCAATATAAACTTAGTTGATGATGAAAAGAAAATTAAATCCCAAATAACAGAAATTAAAAACCTAAATTCATTTAGAGCTGTAGTTAAAGCAATTGAATATGAGGAAAAAAGACATTTAGACTTGCTATCAAATGATGAAAGCACAGAAAAAGAAACTAGAAGATGGGATGAAACTCTGGGACAAACAGTGTTAATGCGAAAGAAATTGGGAGCATCAGATTATCGATTTGAAAATGAAGCGGATATAACTCCTATAAAAGTTGAAAAGGCTTGGCTAGATAATATTCAAGAGACTATGCCAGAACTTCCTCATGCAAAAAAGTTAAGATTTATGGAAGAATATTCCTTAACAGAGTATGATGCAGGTGTTTTAACACAGGCAAGAGAGCTTGCAGACTATTTTGAAGAAGTTTTAAGTTATATAGGGGACAGTAAAATAGTGAGTAACTGGGTAACGGGAGATGTTTTAAGAAGATTAAAAGAAGAAAATGAGGAAATCCAAGATACTAAATTATCGGCTAAAATGCTTGCAGAACTATTGGAACTCGTTAAGGCTTCTAAAATAAATAATAATACAGCTAAAGCAGTTTTAAGAGAGATGTTTGAAACTGGAAAATCTGCAAAAGAGATAGTAGAAGAAAAGGGACTTTCTCAAATAAGTGACCAAAGCGAACTTGAAGAAATAGTAGGCAAAGTATTGGATGACAACCCACAATCTATTGAGGATTTTAAAAATGGGAAAGACAGGGCAATTGGATTTTTAGTTGGTCAGATTATGAAAAGAACAAAAGGAAAAGCCAATCCTCAGTTAGTCAATGCTCTTTTAACAGAAAAAATCAAAGAACGATAATTAGGGGGAGAATGGAGTGGAAATTGGCAAAGTTCCAAATGAATTACTAGAGAAATTAGTATTTGAAAATATTATATTTAGAAGAGAAGAAGTTCTTGTTAGAGCAAGCATTGGAGAGGATACTGGGGTTATTGATCTTGGAGACAATCTTTGCGTAGTTAGCACAGACCCAATTACAGGAGCTACAAAAGAATTAGGTGGACTTGCAATTCACGTTTCATGTAATGATGCAGCCACAAAAGGAGCAGAACCAGTTGCCATTCTTTTGACTATTCTTTGTCCAGAAAATACAAGAAAAGAAGAACTAGAATTTGTGATGAAACAGGCAGGTGAGGCTGCAAAGTCTGTTAATGTTGAGATTATTGGTGGGCATACTGAAGTAACAGATGCAGTAAATAGAATGGTTCTAAGCACGACAGTAATAGCAAAGATGAAAAGAGAAGACTTTATTGGATATGAGGACATATCCATTGGAGATAAAATTGTATTGTCAAAATGGATAGGATTAGAAGGAACGCATATATTAGCTGGGGAGCTTCGTGATAAACTTAAAGATAAATTAAGCCCTGATGAAATAGAAGAAGCTATCGCACTTGGAGATCATTTAAGTGTTGTAAAAGAAGGGCTTATTGCAAAGGAGTATGGAGTTAAGTATATGCATGATGTTACAGAAGGTGGTATATATGGTGCCATTTGGGAGGCAGGAAAAGCTAAAGGGAAAGGTATAAATCTTTTTGAAGATAGGCTTCCGATAAAACCCATCACAAAAAAACTTTGTGATATTTTAGATATAGATGTAAAAAAATTGATTTCAAGTGGAAGCATGATTATAGTAGTTCCAGAAAAAAATGTAACTGCATTTATAGACAGACTAGAAAAAGAAGGAATTTATGCTTCAGTGATTGGTGAGACAACAGAAGAAGGAGTATACGCAGTAACAGAATTAGGAAAGCATGAAATCTTCTCGCCTGGAACAGACGAGTTGTATAAAGCGTTAGAACTTTAACCTGCTGATATTACATTATGGTTACATCTCTCCTAATGTGATTGATTCAGAGCTCTTTAAATGATATAAATGACTTAAGAAGAGAGCT